>JAKAMV010000093.1 GCA_021812735.1 Chloroflexota bacterium
CGGGCGGACGGCACCTCGTCTGGACGGCGGCGGCGGGCGGCAAGGGCCGCCGCTGGCGCTCGGTGACCATGCACGGCGACGGCCGACTGGAGGCGTCGCTCCTCGTGGAGACCTCGCCCGACGGACGGCTGCTCAAGCTCGAGCTGGCCACGGGGGAGGGCCTCCTGACGCTCCATCCCGACGGCGACCCGGTCCGGCTCCACGGGAACGTCGTGCGCGCGGCGGGGATCGAGCACATCGCGCTTCCCTGGTCCGACCGCCACGTGCTGCTGGCCGGCGCGTCCCCCGTGACCGCGGCCGTCGCCGTGGGGGGCCACGCCGGGCAGATCGGAGTGGGGGAGGGGGCCAACGTCCCGGCCGTCGAGGTGGGCATCGACCTGCGGCCGCGGCCGGCCACCTGGCACGTCGCCCGCACCGCCCCGCGCCGCTGGCGCCTCCTCGCCGTCGACGGCGGGCGCTCGCTGCTCCTCGAGACCGACGCCGACGGGCTGCCCACCGCAGCCGACGGCTCGGCTTGGCCGCTCGAGCTCGACCAGCCGGGCGGATAGGGGAGGCCCGTGCCCGAGTGGGGCGCACGCTGACCGGCTGACACGCCCCCGGGTGGCGGGCGTCTACTCGCCGTGAGGCGTGCGGTGGCGGCGACACGAGCGGAGTCGGGGGCAGGGGAGCGATGGCTGGCCGCCGCCGGCCCGGCGGTCCTGCTCGCGGTGGCGCTCCTGCCGGGGCTCCGTCTCGCCGGCGTCGTGGGCCTCCTGGTCGGCTGGGCGGTGCTGCTCGTCTTCAGGCACCCGGCCGCGATCGCGTGGGCGGCGATGCTGCCCGTGGGCCTGGTGCTGCCCTGGCCCTGGCTGCTCGGCGGCGACGCGCCGCTGGGCGAGGCGGTGTGCGTCGATCCGCTGTCGGTAATCGCCCTCCGCCGCGTGGCAATCGCCGCGCTCGGGCTGCTCGCGGTCGCGAGACTCGCTGCGGTCCACCGCTCGAGCCTCGGCGAGCTCGGCTTGCGCCGCCCTGGACGCCGCGAGGCATCAGCCGCGCTCGGCGCGGTGGCCGCGCTCGCGGCCGGCGGCCTGTGGGTTGGGCCGTGGCTCGCGCGCCCATTCTTCGGCGAGCTCGACTTCCCGCGGCCGGTGGCCGCGGTCGTGCCCGCGGTCGTGTTCGGCATCGCCAACGGCGTGCTCGAGGAGGTGGCCTACCGGGGCGCCATGCAGGCCTGGCTGTCCCGGGCGATGCCCCTGGCCTGGGCGATCGGCCTGCAGGGCGTCGCGTTCGGCATCGTCCACGCCGGGCCAGACGTCGTGGCGCTGCTGCCCGTCCACATTGCTGTGATGAGCGCCGTGGGCGTGGTCGGCGGTATCGCCCGTGCGGGGCTGGGCTCGTTGTGGGTCCCCATCGGCGTGCACGTCGGCGCAGACATCGCGCTCTACGTGGGCCTGGCCTGCCGGGTCGCGGCATGACGGTGCGGGAGACCCGGGGCAGCGGATGCGCCCGGTGCGTCAGGCTCAGGCGGCCAGCGCAACGACCGCGGCGCGGCGCAGTATGTGCATCCGGCGGTGCAGCCCGCGGCCGGCCGGCCGTCGGCCTCCGTCGAGGCTAGCCTCGACCGTGCGCCGGCCGTGCTCGAGGCAGTTCGCCCGCCGGCCGGTCCTGTGCTGCACCGTCGGCTCGTCCTGCTCGGTCAGGTAGTACTCGTCGAGCGTGATCGTGCGCATCTCCACATCCCTTCCCGGACACATGACGCGCCGCGAGGCGGGCTGTTGCAGCCTACACTGGCTGGGCGTCCGCGCCAGCACCGCCACGGAGCCCCGCCAGATGAACGAGCCGACAAGCACCTGGGACCCGGCCAGGGCCACGCGCCAGACGCGCTGCGAGCGCTGCGGCACGGTGTTCGGGTGCCGCAACCTCGGGGAGACCGGCTCCTGCTGGTGCTCCATGGAGGAGTTCCGGCTGCCGCTTCCGCTGCCCGAGGGTGTCGGCCCCTTCGAGGACTGCCTCTGCCCGTCGTGCCTCCGAAAGATCGCCGCCGAGCTCAAGGCCAAGGGGTACGGCCCCACGCCCTAACGGGGATTGACGCGGCGGGGACGGGCACGGTATTACTCATGTGAGTAATACCGCCTCGAGGTGCCGGCAGTGCGCATCACGTCGAAGGGCCAGGTCACGATCCCGCAGGACATCCGCGAGGCGGCCGGGATGCTGCCCGGCACCGAGGTGGAGTTCTTCGTCGAGGGCGACGCCGTGCGCCTGATCAAAGCCGCCGAGGCCCGGCGACCGACTCGAGGCCAGCGCGCCGTCAACTCGCTCCGGTCACGAAGGGTTGATTTCGGGGGCAAGTCCACCGACGAGCTCATGGCGTTGCTGCGCGGCGAGCCGTGAGCGGCGTCCTGGTGGACACCAACGTCCTCATCGACATCCTCACGCGCGACCGCACATGGTTCACCTGGTCCCGCGACGCGCTGGCGGCCACCGCGAACGCGAGCACGCTCGTGATCAACCCCATCGTCTATGGAGAGCTCAGCGTCGGTTTCCAGGAGATTGAAGCCCTTGACGCGGTGTTGCCGCCGGACGTCTACCGGCGCGAGCCCCTCCCGTTTGCCGCGGCGTTCCTGGCCGGCAAGGCCTTCCAGGCCTACCGGGACCGTGGCGGCGGCCGCAGCTCGCCGCTGGCCGACTTCTACATCGGCACGCACGCGGCCATCGCCGGCTACCGGCTCCTCACGCGCGACGCCTCTCGATACCGAACGTACTTCCCGAGGCTCCAACTGATCGCACCGAGCTGAGCGCCAGGACGGCTCCTCGAGGCCGCGCTAGGAACTTCCGATAATGAGAGTTATGTAATGTGTTCGTGCACAAGGACGGCCACTCCGGCCATGCGACACCGACTCAGCTCCGGAACGGGTTGACGACGCGCACACCGTCGAACGTCTCGCCGTCTGCGAGGTCCTCAGTGAGGATCTCGTCCGCGCCCGCCTGCTGAGCAGCGGCAACGATCAGGGCGTCCCAGAGCGAGATCGACTGGCGCGTGTGAAGGTCTGCCGCCGCATCGATCAGGATCGGATCCACGATGACAACGGGCCAGGTGCTGTAGAGCCTGACGACTTCGCGTGCGGCGAGCGGGCTCATGCCCAGCGACGTCTTGCGAGTCGCCACGACGTAGAACTCCTGCAGCACCTGCGTGCTCAGCCGGCCCGAGCCGTTCGCCCAGAGATCGGCGAGGGATGCCTTGGCCGCCGCGCGCTTCGCGGGCTCGGAGGCGTCGTGGGCGTAGACCAGCACGTTCGTGTCAACGAAGCGGACCGGTGCGCGTCCGGCGCTACTCGCCGCGCCGCGCGCCATGGCGATCCAGCCGCTCCGCGTAGATGTCGTCCCGCGTCCAGGTGCGCCCGCCTGGTGATGACGCCGGCCGCTCCAGGATCTCGAGCGCCATCACGCGGGCGGCCTCGTAGCGCTCGTCAGCCTCGACCATCTGGTCCAGCGTCCGCGCAACCAACGCGCTCACCGAAGTGCCGCGCCGCGCGGCCAGCACCTTGACCCGCAGCACGGTCTCAGCCTCGAGTTGCAGGGTCAGATTCGTCTTTGCCAACAACCACAGTCCTCTACGTGGGCCACAGGATATCATGTGGCTCTGCAGGGTACGAGCCTTCGAGAGCGGCCGCGTCGAGATGGGCCGCGACCAGCACGTCAGGTCCCCTGCTGCGCCTGCTGGCGATTGGATCTCGGCGCATTGGCGGCGTGGAGTTCTCGCGGCTCCGGTCCGGCTTCGAAGCCGATGTACCTGCTTAGTGGTCGGGCCCGGATATTCGGTGACGTATTCAGGCCGCCGGCGCCAGTGAAGTGGCGTCGCACTGCCCCAGGCGGCCGAGGAGCCGGCTCAGGTCGGCCCGCGTGAAGCGCCACTCGAAGGGTGTGGCGAGTCGCTCGTACGCGCGCTCGAAGGCGGCGATCCGGTTCGCAAGCTCGCCGAGCGAGGTCGCGTCAGGCGGTGCCAGGACCTTGCGCTGCAGGATGCCGAAGTAGATCTCGGGCAGCACCGTCGACTGCGATCGCCGCACGAGCGGGGAGGTCAGCGCCCTGGGCATGGTCAAGCTGCGATCACTCGACGACCGCGCGTGGCGCGAGTCGCAGCTCGACGGTCCCTCGGGAGACTGCTGCCGCATACCGGTCCAGGGTCGAGAAGCGGATGTCCGATCTCGCGGACTCGATCTCAGCGACGACCGATTGGCGCACCTGCATGAGGTCAGCGATTGCCGTCTGCGTCAGCCCGTTCGCCCGGCGCATGGCGACGAGCTCGGCGACGATCCGCTGCCGTCGCACTTCGGCGTCAAGCAGCGACGGGTAGTCCGGGTTTGCCGCGGTCCGAGTTGCGATCGAGCGGTCTAGGTCGTCCATGACGCCGACCATATCGGGTATCACCTATATCGTCAATGGCCTATTGCATAGCGCGCTGACGCCAGTCGGCGCGGCGCCGCAGCGCGAGCTCGATGACGTGCTTCGGCGTTCGTTGCGTCCTCTTCTCGAGGAGGACCAGGGCGAGGAGAACCCTGCCCTTCGCGCCTTCCGACGAGAACAGCAGCCGATACGAGCGATCCACGCCCTGCGCCTCAAGCTCGTACACGTCCTCCCGAAGGTGCCTTGCCGCCTTGAGGCCGTCATCCCGGACGATCCTCATCCGTGCGTGGATGCTCAGGACGTCACCTTCCGGCAGCGCGTCGATGTCGTTGGCCACGACTTTGTCGCCACGGCGGGACTCCCAGAACCTCCACCGGTGCGACACGCCACGCGGGTCGGGCGATGCCCCACCTGTTCGACGCTTGCCCAGCTCCGCCATGGGACCCCCGTCCGGCGTCCCTCATCGACCGGGCACCGTGGCACCAGCCTAGACGCGGCGTCTTTGCCCCTGCTTATCGCAGGTTGGAGGCGTCGGGCGAACCTGCCGAGTTGAGCGCCAGGAGGTGATCAAGGACCGCGTCGGCGAGGAGATCGCGAGGCCAGCCGTACGCGGCGAAGACGGCGGCGTCGAGGTCGGCGTGGGCGTTGGCGAGCCAGGTGGGGCGCTGGTTGTAGAGGTTTGTGAGGGTGCGCTTCTCGAGGTCGGCGGGGGCGAGGTTGGGCGGGTTGAGCCAGCCGTCGCGGAGCTCGACGAGGCGGCGGGCGGCCTCCCCCACCCAAGCGCGCTGCTCGGAGGAGGGATCCGGCGGGAACGGGAAGGTCTCGAAGCAGGTGGTGGGGGTGTAGCGGAAGCCGGACTCGACTTCGCGGAGCTGGGTGCCCATTGCGCGAGCCCACAACTCATGTACGCGCGAGTGCAGGATCCCGAAGGTGTAGTCGTCATCGCGCGCGATGGCTGTGACCGATACAAGCGGGAGCGTGCGCGCTTCGACCCAAACGAAGAGGCGATGCTTCGAGGTGATCGGGGTCGCGATGTACCTCTCCAGCCCCGCCAGGGCCTGACGCATCCCGGGCCTTGCCTCCATGGGAAGCCACCACCGCGTTGCGTAGGCAGCGCGGCGGCTTCCGGAGCGGAAGGGCTGAACGTGGAGCCGAGCGTATTCGAAGGGTGCCTCATAGAGCGCTGCCTCCTCGGCCGAGATCGAGGCTCCGAAGTCGATCGCCCAAGCATTCCTTGGCCGCCCGGTGATGTCCTGGCCGTTAATGACTCGCCGGACCACGTCGGTGTTCGATCGGCCGTCTGGGTTGGGCTGTGCGAGCAGCCACCGGGCCTGTTCGGCCGTGAGATCGAATGGGCCGCCGAGCGTCACTCCCTGGAAGGCGATGGAGGCGTTCGTCGGCAGTTGTCGAGCGTTCGTCAGATCGATACCAGTCGTGAGGTTCGCGTTGATACTCCCGACAGAGTTCCCGTCCAGTTCGCGTTCTCGATCGCTCCCATCGTCTTGGCCGACGAAGCTGATGTGGACGTTGGCGCCGGCCAGCACCCAAGGATCATCGGCGCGCGCGAAGAAGACGTTGCCAGTTGACTTGATCCGGCGGAGCACGAGCTGATTCGGGCCGCCGCGGATGTTCTGAGTCGCGAGCAAACCCGCTCGTCTTGTCGCACCACTTTCGATGCGACCACGCGCCTTCTCGTGCCAGTACGTCACGAAGTCCGCCGCGTGAGGGACACGACCGTTGAAGACGGAAAAGAGCGCATCCACGTACTCGTCGCCAAGCTGCCCTCGCAAGAACTTGCGCCCGAGGAACGGCGGGTTCCCGACGATGAACTCCGCCGCCGGCCACTGGGCCTCACTGGGCTTCGAGGGGTCGGTGAGGTCCAGCAGCGCGTCGCGGCACTCGATGTGGTCGAGGCGGCGCAGGATGGGGTCGCGGGCGTAGCCGAGGCCGTGGCGGATCATCCACTGGATCTCGCCGATCCAGACGGTCACGCGCGCGAGCTCGGCGGCGTAGGCGTTGATCTCGATGCCCAGCACCGCCTCGGGGCCGATCTGCGGCACCTGCATCGGCCGGCGCAGCGCCAGCGAGCCCCAGTTGATGGCCTCGAACTCGAGGTCCTTGAGCGCCCACAGGCTCACGATCAGGAAGTTGCCGCTGCCGCAGGCGGGATCGAGCACGCGAACCCGCCGCAGGCGGTCGAGGAAGGCCTCGAACCGCGCGTTCGCCATGGCCAGGGCGGGCTTCGTGCCGGCCAAGACGAGCGGCGTGACCTCCTCCTGCATGGCCGCGAACTCGCGGCGGAGGGGCCGCAGGATCACGGGCTCGACGAGCTTCCAGATCGCCTCGCGGTCGGTGTAGTGGGCGCCCAGCTGCGCGCGCTGGTCGGGGTCGAGGCCGCGCTCGAACAGGGTGCCGAAGATGGCGGGCTCGATCAGCGCCCAGTTGAGGCGGCTGACCTCGAGCAGCGTGGTGATCTCGGAGCCCGTGAGCTCGAGGACGTCGGCGGTGTCGAACAGGCCGCCGTTGAACCAGTCGATCTCCTCGACGCCGAACAGGCCGCCGCCGTCAGACATCTTCGCGAACAGCTCGCCGAGCGCCTTGGCGAAGATGTCGGACCGACCCTTCGACGCCGCGGAGAGCCGGTTGAAGATGCCCTTCGGGAGCAGTCCGGCGTCCTCGGCGAACAGGCAGAACAGGATCCGGTCGAGGAAGTGGGCGACGCGCTCGGGGTCGTGCCCGCGGGCGCGGAGGCTCTGGGCGATCTCGGCGAAGTGGCGCGCGGCCTGCTCGGTGATCTGCGCCGGGACGAGGTGCGGCCGGAACGCCTCGGGCGCCGTGAACACGTCGCGGAGCTGCTGCAGCGGCAGGCTCGGGTCGTCGGCGGCCAGGTCGTCGAGCGTGATCGTCGTGAGCACCGGCGACAGGGCCGTGAAGTTGGTCCGGATCTCGATGCGCTCGAGGTCGGACACGATCAGGAGCGGCGGGTTGCCGAGGTCGTCCTTGTAGGCCAGGAGCTGGACGTAGGCCGCCCGCAGGTCTTTGCGCTTGCCCTTGTACTCCCAGGCGAAGAAGCCCCGCTTCCAGACGTCGGCGAAGCCGTCTCCCCCACCGGCCTTCTCGACGCGGCGCTCGAACGCGTACTGGTCGCCGATGGGATCGGCCTCGTGCGGCGTGGGCTCGCCCAGCATCCGGCACAGGTCGATGAAGTGCTCCTGGGCGGCAGCCTTCTCGGTGGTGGTGACGCCACGCCACTTGGCGGCGAAGGCAGCGGGCGTGAGCGATGGCGCCGTCAAGCTCCCCTCCCCCATCGTCCGAGCGGGTCAAGAGTCACTTGACTATAGCCGCCCGCGCCCGCGCCCATGCCCCGACGGCCGCCGAACGAACCCAGCACGTGCCCCATCCCTAGCGATCCGGGGAGCCCTGGGGGCGAACGGCCACCGCGGCCTCCCGCTCCTGCGCGCGGGCCGATGAGCGCGGCGCCGGCAGCGAGGCGAGGCTGCCGCTCGGGATGAAGGCGCCGCTGCTGACCACGGGCGATGGCGTGGCCGCGCGTGCATCGACGAGGCGCTCCACGGCCGTCCGCACGACATCGGACACGGTCATGTCCTGGGCAGCCGCGTAGTCGGCGAGCCGCGAGAACAGCTCGGGCGGCATGCGCACTGCGATGACCGCCCCGCGCGACTTGCCCGTCGGCTGCAGCCGGTCGCCAGGCCCGGCATCCCGATCGACGTCGTCCGTCACCTTCCGCCCTTCTGCTCCCGTCGGCGAGTGCGAGCCCGACGATGTCGAGGCCACGTGCTTCACTTGCCGGGCCTGCCGGTACCGTATAACATGGTGTATGACAGCGTCAATACGCCTGATGGAGACGGTGCGGTGCAACAGGAGTTCCTTCTGCTGGCCGACGGGGCCGAGGCCGTGAACGGCAAGATCTACGTGCTCGGCGGCGGGGTGGACCGGCACTACGTGGCCGCGGGGGCTCCGCGGCCGATCCAGCTCCGCGCGGATATCGCGGCGGGCATCCTGCTCGACTGGGGCGAGACCAACAACCGCTATCCGATGACCCTCCGGATCGTGGACGCCGATGAGAACACCGTCTTCCACATCGACGGCGAGTTCGAGGCGGGCCGGCCGCCGGGCACCAAGCCGGGCCAGCCCCTGCGCAGCATCATTGCCGTCAAGGGCCCGATCCCCCTGCCCAAGCCCGGCGGGTACCGCCTGCAGCTCGACCTAGCGGGACAGCCCCAGTCGCCGCCGTTCCGGTTCTGGGTGGACGAGGCCGGCCCGGCCCGCTGACCGACCCCCCTCCATGGCCCGCGACGATCCCCCCGCGCGGGGGCCGTCGTCCTCGCCCAGGCTGCCGCCATCCTGGGGGCCGCGGCGTGGCTCGCGCTGGCCCCCGGCGACGTGTACGGGGCTCCCTGGGCGCTGCGATCCTGGTCGCCCTGTTCGGGCTGCTCGCGCTGACCGGGCACGCAGCCTTCCACGGGCTCCTGGGCCGGACGACGGTGTCGGCGGCCATGGCGCTCGCCCACGCGGCGACGGTGCTCCTCGTGCCGGTCATCAGCCATTCGGGCGCCGCCTGGTAGGGAGCCGTCGTCACGCGTCCAGGCCCAGCCTCGCGAGCCCCGCGTGCGCCGGCCGGCAGCCGCCCGTATCGGCCTCGATCGCGTCCCGGTAGGCCGCAGCCGCGGAGACGCGGTCGCCCCGCTCCTCGCTCGCCTGCCCGATCGCGACCAGGAGGTCGATGTAGCGCGAGCGGAGCGCCGTCCGCCGCGGCTCGACGAACGCGCTGTCGCCGTAGAAGGGGCAGTCGTCGAGGTACTCGCCGCGGTACAGGGAGCGCGCCCCCTGGAGCAGGGCCAGGGCGACGACCGGGTCGCCCGCCCGCCCGGCCTCGTCGAGGCGTGCGCTGAACTCGTCCACGTCGGACCAGCCGATGATCGAGAGGTCGAGGCGGTACCGGTCGTTCTGGTGGCGGATGATCTCGCGGCCGCCGCCGTGCGGGCCCAGCGTGTGGCGCAGGCCGCGCAGCGTCCGGTGGAACGCGAGGTCGGCCCGGCTGAGGTCCACGTCCGGCCAGACGAGCTCCAGGGCCTCGTCCTTGGCCATGCCGCGTTCGCCGCGGTCGAACAGGAAGGCGAACAGGGCCTCGGCCTGCCGCGTCCCAGCCTTCTCGCCGCCCCAGCGCAGGATCTGGCCGTCGGCGCGGTCAACCCGCAGCGGCCCGAGGGCCCGGACCTCGAGGCCGGGGGCGGATGAGCTCCGTCGCACGAGCGCGGCGTGCAGGACCGCAGCGGTGGAGTCGAGGTTCGCGCGCTCCTCGGCCAGGCTCCGGAGCGCCTCGACCTGCTCGTCCTCGATCCGGCCTGCCCGCAGGGCCGAGGCCACGTAGCGCGCCGAGAGGCGCAGCAGCTCCTCGTCCGCCAGCGGCAGCGGCCGGCCCGACCGGGTCCCCGCGATCCGGAGCTCGCCCACCAGCTCGTCGTCCGCCACGAGCGGGATGGCCGGCGTCGTCCCCGCGCCGTCCTGCCGGGGCGCATCGGAGCCCTCGGCGGCCACCACGCGGCCGTCGGAGGCCACGACGGACGCGCCCGAGAGGTCCAGCGCGTGGGTCAGCCGGGCGAGCGCAGGTCGCACGCCCGCGTTCGCCGGCTGGGCCGTGAACCGCGGCTGCCCGACCGCCCGCAGGATGTCCTGGCGTGCGGCGGCCTGCGGCGACCGCTCGAGGAAGCGGCGCTGGACCCAGCGCGTGACGGGCTCGTACAGGGCGATGACGACGACGAACGACAGCGCGACGAACAGCGGAGCGTTCACCGCCAGGAGCGTCTCGCCGACCTCGTCCACGGCGACCAGCGCGGCGACCAGGGCGAAGGCGCCGAGCCCCAGGGCCAGCATCTCGCGGAACGCCCGCCCGGCCACGCTTGAGGCGAAGAACACGCCCCCCGAGAACACGGCGTAGGCGGCGATGACGACCGCGAGCGTGATGAACGAGACCCCGATCCACGGGTCGCTCTGGCCGATGACCGGCAGGATCCGCAGCCCCCCGCCGACGGTGGACGCGACCACCATCGCCAGCAGCGCCCGGAGGTGCCGGCGGCGGTCCGCGCCGATCCCCGGCCGGCGGCTTGCGCCGACCACCCACAGGAGGGCGACCAGGATGCTGCCGAACCGGATGACCGCCCACCCGGCGTAGAACGCGATGCCCGGGATCGGCGGCAGGCTGAAGCTGGGCTCGACCATCCGGATGGGGTGACCCGGATCGAGGACCGCGGGAATGGAGGCGGCGACGTTGAGCACGTACATCGCCGCCACCAGCCGGCGCTGGCGCCGCGACGCCTGGCCCTCCGTGGAGATGGCGAGGGCGAGGTGCGCGAGGAGCGGCGTCGCGAGCCCGCTGGTGAGCTCCTCGACGGCGTTGCCGACCCGGACGACGACCGCGCTGGCCGACAGGCGCTCGACCACGATGGCGCCGCTCCACCCCGCGATCGCCAGCGCGAGGAGCGCGAACAGCACCCCGTTGGGCGTTCGCGATCGTGTGACGAGGGTGAGCCCGAGCCACACACCCAGCACCGCAGTCAGCGAGTGCGCGACGATCTCGAGCTGACCTGGCGAAGGCACCATCTCTCCCGTCGCTGGTTTCGCGGCGTCGCCAAGCGTAACGCGTCCAGCCGAGGCCGTTGCACTCCGGCGGACCGCAGTCCTACCGCAGTCCGCCCGCAGCGGCCCCGCAGGGATCGTCCGGCACAGTCCGAAGCGTGGCCTGGCCGTGCACGGCGGGTCGCCAGGGGGAAAGCGTCCACCGGGCGCCGCATTGCAGTTGCGGCGCCCGGTCCGTTTCCGCCGCGCTCGTCACTCGTCCGGACCGCAAGGAACCGCCCGTGCGTGGGGGGATACGCAGGGGCGGTTCAGCGGCAGCATAGACCACCCGACGACAGATGTCCCGCCGGAATGCACGATTCGTGGCCGCCCGTCCGCTCGGCGACCGGCTCGGAGCCCACCAGGTCGACGGCCTGCCCGGCCTGCGTTCTCCCTGAGCCCCTGTCCCGGGAGTCGGGCCGCGATGCTGCGGCTCGTCCCAGGCGGCTCAGGCGCCGGTGTCATGCAACTACAATCGTGACGTGCACCGTGCCCACGTCCCGAAGAATTCCCTGATGCTGATCGCCGGCGTCGTGTGGTGCGTGGCGGGCACCATGGTGACCGTGGTCGGCGTGCCGCTCCTGCTCAGGCTGGAGCCCGTGGACCCCATCCTGCTCCCGCTCGCCATGGTCATCTTCGCCGTGTTCTACGTGTTCGTCTTCTCGCGCCTCGTGCACAAGCACACGCTCCGGATCCGGGCCCGCGAGGAGGCGCGACTCCCCTTCTGGCACTTCTTCAACGCCTCGTCGTGGATCGTGATGTTCGTGATGATGGGCGGTGGCATGGGGCTGCGGCTGTCGCACACGGCCCCCGACTGGTTCGTCGCGTTCTTCTACACGGGCCTGGGCGTCGCGCTGTTCCTGTGCGGGCTGCGCTTCGTGGGCGTGTTCGCGCGCAAGGACGTCCTGGTCCCGGGCCCCGCGGAGGGCTGACGCTCCCTCCCGGCACCGGTCGCCGCCCGCACGGACACCGTCGCCCGGAGGCTGCGGTCGCCGCCGTCACCAGCGCGCGGGGTCGTCCCCGCCAACTGGTCTGCGAGGCGCACCAGCGCGTCGACCCGCGCGGCAGGGGGCAGGCTCATCGGGGCGCTGGCCGGAGGGTGGCGCGGCCGCACAGCATGGCCGCAGGTGCGCCGTGGAGCCGCGCGGGCCGGGCGGACGTGCGACCATCGTCGGCGGAGGGGATGCACGGCGGAGCACGAGGCGACGACGATGACGACCCGAGCAGTGGACCGCGACGAGGCCGCCGGGCTGGCGGCCGCGGCGATCGCGGAGGTGGAGGCGCACGCCGCCCGCAACTACCACCCGCTGCCGGTCGTCCTCGCGCGCGGCGAGGGCGCCTGGGTCTGGGATGCCGACGGCCGCCGCTACCTCGACCTGCTGGCCGGCTACAGCGCGCTCAACTTCGGCCACCGGCACCCGCGCCTCGTCGCCGCCGCAGCAGCGCAGCTCGACCGCCTGACGCTCACCAGCCGGGCGTTCCACAACGACCTGCTCGGCACCTTCGCGCGCGAGCTCACGGCGCTCTGCGGCATGGACGTCATGCTGCCGATGAACACCGGCGCCGAGGCGGTGGAGACGGCGCTCAAGATGGCGCGCAAGTGGGGCTGCGAGCGCAAGGGCGTTGCCGAGGGCCACGCCAGGATCATCGTGATGGGCGGCAACTTCCACGGCCGGACGACCACCATCGTCGGCTTCTCGGACGATCACTCCGCCCGCGACGGGTTCGGCCCGTTCACGCCCGGGTTCGTGCGCGTCCCGTTCGGCGACGCGGCGGCGCTGGCCGAGGCGATCGACGACGACACGGTGGCGGTCCTGCTCGAACCGATCCAGGGCGAGGGCGGTGTGATCATCCCGCCCGACGGCTATCTGCGGGCCGTCCGGGCCATCTGCACCGAGCGCAGCGTGCTGATGCTCGCCGACGAGATCCAGTCGGGCCTCGGGCGGACCGGCCGCACGTTCGCCTGCGACCACGAGGACGTCGTCCCCGACGCCTACATCCTGGGCAAGGCGCTGGGCGGCGGCATCCTGCCCGTGTCCGCGGTGGTCAGCCGACGCGAGGTGATGGACGTCTTCCGCCCAGGCGAGCACGGCTCCACGTTCGGGGGCAACCCGCTCGCCTGCGCCGTGGGGATCGAGGTGGTGCGGATGCTCCGCAGCGGGGAGTTCCAGGCGCGGGCGCGCGACCTGGGCGTGGTGCTGGCGGCCGGGCTGGCGTCGCTGCCCGCCGACCGCGTGGCCGCCGTCAGGGTCCGGGGACTGTGGGCGGGCATCGACCTGGTCGGGCGCACCGGGCGCGACGTGTGCGAGGGGCTCCTGCGCCGCGGCGTCCTGGCGAAGGACACCCACGG
The DNA here is from genome assembly GCA_021812735.1 of Chloroflexota bacterium. The sequence goes on from JAKAMV010000093.1 coordinate 13,370, forward strand.
CAGCACGATCCGGCTCGCCCCGCCGCTTGTGGTCGAGCGGGCCGACCTGGAGTGGGCCGTCGAGCAGCTCCGCGCCGAGCTGGAGTAGCCCTCGCCCAGGGGAGGGGGTCGCCAACGGGCCCGAGATGCGGCATCATCCCCGCGTCGCGCTCGAGCCCGCGCCACGGCTCGTCGTCTCCTCGCCGCATGACCGACACGCCCGCCCAAAGCGTTCTGCCCCAGCCGAGCCAATCGCCCACCGACGCGACCGCCGAGCGCGCCAGCGTGGCGACGCTGTCCCAGGACCCCTCGCAGGGCGCCTCCCCCGGCGTTATCCCCTCCCCTGCCCCGCCGCGCCGGTGGCGCCAGCTCGGCCTGTTCGCGGTGGCATTCGCCATCGGGCTGGCCGCAGTCGTCGCGGCCGCCGGCGCCGGGCTCGCGGCGTGGGATTCGCGCTTCCAGGAGCGGGTGCTGCCCGGCGTGCACGTCGGGTCCGTCGACCTCGCGGGCCTCGACCGCGCCGGCGCCATGACGGCTCTCGAGGCCGCCTTCCCCTACGACCGGGGCAACCTCATCCTGCGGACCTCGAGCGGCGACATCTCGATCCCATACCGGACCTTCGGCCGCCACGCCGACGTCGGCGCCCTCGCGGACGCCGCCCTCCAGTCGGGGCGCTCGGGCGACCTCGCTGTGCGCCTCGCGAGCGAGCTCGGGCAGGCCGTCCACGGCGTCTCACTGGCGCCCCGCGTGGCGCTCGACCGGCAGGCACTCGCGTCGGCGGTGACCGCAGCGCTCGCCCCGCTCGCGGTCGCCCCGGTGGACGCGACGGTCGCGGTCTCCTCGAGCGGCTTCGTGACGACGCCCGAGCGGGCGGGCAGCGCCGTCGATCCCGTCCCGGTCATCGAGGCGGCGCTCGCAGCGGTCGAGTCCGCCGGCGCTCCGGCGCAGGTCGTCATCGCGGCGATGCCATCGGCCGTGTCGGCTGCCGTGGGCGACGACGCGGCGCGGGCGGCGGCCGCCCGCGCCGCCCTGGCCGTCGGGGACCTCGCACTCGTGTCGGGCAAGCGGACGTGGACGATCCGCGCGGCGACCGTCCGGTCGTGGATCGTGTTCTCGCCCGCTGCCGACGGCGCCATCCAGCCGGGCATCGACGTCGCGAAGATCCCGTCCTCGCTCAAGGGCATCGCCAAGTCGGTCGTCACCCCGGCCAGGTCGGCCGTGCTCCTGCACACAAAGGGCGGCGCGGTCTTCGGCGTCGCCGCCTCGGTCGACGGCAAGCAGCTCGACGCGCCGGCGACCTCGCAGCGGATCGCCGACGCGTTGACGGCCCGCATGACGTCGGGCGCGTCCGCGCCCGTGAGCGTGGCGCTCGCGCCGCTGCCGCCCAAGCTCAGCACAGAGCAGGCCCAGCAGCAGGCGCCGGTGGTGTCGCTGCTCGGCAGCTGGACCACGTACTTCCCGATCAGCGACCACAACTACTACGGCGCGAACATCTGGATCCCGGCCCAGATCATCAACGGCACCGTGCTGGACCCCGGGCAGACCTTCGACTGGTGGGCGACCGTCGGCGACGTCACGCCGGCTCGCGGCTTCGGGCCGGGCGGCGTGATCAGGGGCAACCACACCGATCCCACCGGGGCCCTCGGCGGCGGCATGTGCTCGAGCTCGACCACGCTGTTCAACGCCGCGCTGCGGGCCGGGCTCCAGATGGGCGCCCGCGCCAACCACCGCTACTACATCGACCGCTATCCGCTGGGCCTCGACGCCACGGTCTGGAAGATCGGCGGGGCGGTCCAGGACATGTCGTTCACCAACGACACGGGCCATCCGATCCTGATCCTCGGGATCAAGACGGTGAAGAGCGGGTGGCGCGGCTACGTCACGTACCAGCTGTGGGGCACCCCCGACGGACGCTCGGTCTCGCTGTCGGGCCCGGCGGTCAGCAACGTCGTCTTGGCCTCCACCAAGGTCGAGTACGTCACCACGCTTCCCCACGGCGTGCGCCAGCAGACCGAGTACCCCTCGAACCAGATGGACGTGGCCGTGACCCGGCTGGTCCGGGACAAGGGCGGCCGCGTGGTCCACTCGGAGCTCTGGCGCTCGCACTACGTGCTCTGGAACGGGCTCATCCAGGTCGGGCAGTAGCCGCCGGGTCATCGGCGGCTGCATCTCGTGCGGCGGCCCGTCGCGGTCAGCCGGGCTCGGGCGCTCCGTCGGGCGCCGCCGCAGCGGGCTCCGTCGTCCGCGCACCGGCCGGAGCGGCGGCGGCGAAGGCAGGATCGCCCAGCCGCGCCGCGGGCATCGTCCGGATCGCCATCGCGAGCGCCGCGGCGGCGGCCACGGCCATCAGCCAGTACACCACCTGGAGCCCGGACTGGAGGGCGTCCCTTCCTGCTGCGAGCTGCTGGGGGGTCAGCAGCTGGCGCCCGATCGGGTCGAGGATGGCTGACGACGCCGCGCCCACGAACGCAGCGAGGATGCCGCCCATCACGCCCACGCCCACTGAGCCGCCGATGGTCCGGCTGAACTGGACGAGGCCCGTGGCGGTGGCGCGTCGCTGCCACGGAACCGCACCCTGGACCATGATCAGCAGCACCGTCGAGGAGAAGCCCATCCCGAATCCCACCACCGCGCACGCGGCGGTGGCGAAGGCGAGCGAGTCGACCTGCGCGGCCTGGGTGGTGGCCAACGACCCGAGCAGGATCAGGACCGAGCCGGCCAGCACGAACGGCCGCGCGCCCACCCGGTGGAGCAGGCGCCCGGAGATGATCGAGCCCACCGGCCAGCCGATCGACATGGCCGCGACCACGGCGCCGGCCTCGACGGCGGTTCCTCCCTGGACGCCCTGGACCAGGGGCGGCAGGAACGTTGTCAGGCCGAACATGACGACGCCCGCCAGCGTGCCGATCCACAGGCCGGCGCGGATCAGCGGGACGCCCAGCAGATCGAGGTCCACGAGCGGCTCCGCGACTCGCCGAGACTGGCGGGCGAACAGCCAGAACATGGCCCCCGCGGCCGCGAGCATGGCGCCGAACGGGAGCGACACCCAGCCAAACAGCTGGCCGCCCTCCGAGACGGCGAACAGCAGCAGCACCACCGACCCCGACAGCAGCGCCGCCCCGGACCAGTCGATGCGGTGCGATCGGCGCTCGGGGCGCTCGCGCAGCCGCAGGCCGATGATCGCGGCGGCCAGCAGGCCCACCGGGATGTTGAGCTCGAACACCCACGGCCAGCCGACCGTGGACGTGATCAGCCCGCCGATCGCCGGCCCGACGATGGCGGCCACGCCCCACACGCCCGAGAAGAACCCCTGCATGCGGGCGCGCTGCCGCGGCTCGAAGATGTCGCCCGCGATCGTGAAGGAGATCGGCTGCACCGCGCCCGCGCCAAGGCCCTGGATCGTCCGGAACGCGATCAGCATCAGCATCGAGGTCGACAGGCCGCACAGTGCCGAACCGGCCACGAACAGCGCCAGGCCGATCAGGAAGATCGGCTTGCGGCCGTGGATGTCGGCCAGTTTGGCGTACAGCGGCACCGTCGTGGTCGACGCCAGCAGGTAGGCCGAGAACACCCAGGCGTACTCGGAGAGCCCGCCCAGCTGGCCGATGATGGTGGGCATCGCGGTCCCCACCACCGTCGAGTCGAGCGCGGCGACGGCGAGCGCGGCCATGAGGCCGACAGTGATCAGCCGCTGCTCGCGGGTGATGGGCGGGACGGGCGTCTGGGCGACTGCCATGGAACGGCGAGTCTACCGGCAGTTCGCCGAGGCAGCAGGCCGGGCACGGCCACTCGACCGCCCGCGGAGGCGCACCCGGCAGGTGAGCCCGATCGTCTCGCTAGCCGCGTGCCGCCGCACGCGGTGCGATCGCCGGCCCGCCGAAGCGGAGGGTACGGAACGCGTAGATCCTGGCCGCATGATCACGCCACGCCCCGCGCGCGAGGCCTGCCTTGCGCGTCGCGATATCGAGCATCGCGATGCGGTCGAGCCCGTTCTCCTCGGCCACCTCGGGCAGGAGCAGCCCCCGCCGGCCGCCCAGCTCGACCACGATCCCATCGATCCCCAGCCGCCACGAGAGCGGGTCGTCGAGCTGCACCATCGGCCCCAGCACGGACACGTCCACCTCGAGGCGCGGCAACTCGTCCGGCGCCACGGGCCGGAAGCGGGGATCCGTCCGCGTGGCGCAGGCGGCAGCCTCGGCAACCGAGTCGTGGATCGGCCGGTCGGGGTCGAGGATGCCCATGCAGCCGCGCAGCTCGCCGTCCTCGGTCATCGTGACGAACGCCGACGCCTGAAGGTCGGTCAGCGAGGCGTCGTGCATGGCCGCGTCGAGGGACGGCGCGGGCTCGGCGCGGCTGGCGACCGCGACGGCCGTGCGAGCCAGGGCGAGCAGCTGGGCACGGGCCGCCTCCGGCAACGCCACCGGGCCGGGCAGGCGCGCCGCCGACCCCATCCGCGGAACCTCTCCAGCCATGGGGCACACCTCCTCGTTGCCCGAGCATCGTGCACGCTCGGATCGCCCGCGCGCAGGGCGGGATGGCCCGAAACCGGCCGGGCGGCCCTTTCGGCCGAGTCCAGCCGTGCGCGAGACTGGCGCCTGGAGGTTGACGCCGTGCCCAACCCGCTCGCCGCCGCCGCGCCGGTCGCGCCGGTGCCCAGCCTGCTGGCCGTGCCGCAGGCGGATGGCGCCGTGCGCTGCAACGTGTGCTCGCACCGCTGCCTGGTGCGGCCAGGGCGGCGCGGGATCTGCGGCGTGCGCGAGAACCGCGGTGGGGCGCTGCTGGCCACAGCCTACGGGAACGTCGTCGCGGCGGCGCTCGACCCCATCGAGAAGAAGCCGCTGTTCCACGTGGCCCCCGGCTCCACGGCATGGTCGATCGCTACCCCGGGCTGCCCGTTCCACTGCACCTTCTGCCAGAACTGGGAGATCGCGCAGGGTCCGCGGCTGGGCCTGGACCTGCCGGTCCAGCGCCTGTCGCCCGAGGAGGTCGTCCGGCAGGCGCTCGCCCTCCGCGCCGGGGCGATCGCGTACACCTACGTCGAGCCCACGGTGTTCCTCGAGTTCGCGCTCGACACCGGGCTCCTGGCGCGGTCGGCGGGCGTGCGCAACCTGTGGATCACCGACGGCTACGCGACGCCCGAGGCCATCGCGCTGCTCGCCACCTTCGTCGATGCAGCCAACGTGGACCTCAAGAGCTTCGACGAGGGCTTCTACCGCCGGCTGTGCGGCGCCCGCCTGGCGCCGGTGCTCGAGGCGATCCTCGCGATGCGCGCGGCCGGGAT
>JAKAMV010000094.1 GCA_021812735.1 Chloroflexota bacterium
CGACCCCGTCGAGGACCCGGTTCACGTCATCCGCGCGGGTCGGGGGTGGGGCCAGATCCAAGCATCACGGTGGGGCCAAATCAGGCCATCATTCCCACCAGGAGGGTCCCTGGCGCAAGACCTCGCAGGTGCGGCACGCACGAGCTCGTGGCCGCGTCGCTCAGCGCGACGCCAAGACCCGCTCGGTCCTGCGCCTGCTCGATGGCGAGAACGAGGAGCGCGCCCCGCGCCGGCCTGCCGCCCCTGGCGCCGTCATCGCAGCGACTGTCTTGCGTGCTCCCCCGTGAGCGGGAGGCAACCGAGAGTGATACCGCCGGCGCCTCGGGGTCGATCTGCCATCACGGGTTCGCAGCACCAAGGACCTGCGCCCTCTACATCCCGACCGCCGAACTCGGATTCTCCCGCTGACGCGATCGGGCCACCGGCCCGCGTGCATCTGCCTCGGAAATAGCCGGGCAGCAGCGTCATTCTCTTCCTGACGAGATCGGGTCTGCGGCCCGCGAGCACCTGTACAGGGGGCGCCGCGAGGGCACCCTGTACGACCAGTCAGTGCGCCGGGACGAGCCGCTCGACTTCGTCCAATAGCCGATCGACCTCGCTTCTCGTGTTGTAGTGAACGAGGCCCAGGCGCAACACGCCTCCGGTGTCCAGCAGACCGAGCCGCTCGATCAGCGCCTGAGCATAGAAGTGCCCGTCCCAAGCGAAGATGCCGGCCTCCCCAAGGGCGGCGGCTGCTGCTCGTGGGGAGATGCCGGTCAGCGTGATACCCACCGTGGGAGTGCGTTCGGCGAGACGTGCGACGTCAGAAATCCCCCAGACCCGGACTCCTGGCACGCCGCCAAGGCCACTCACCAGCCGTCCGGCCAGTTCTCTCTCGTGGCCGGTGATGACGTCGCCCGCCGCAAGCAATTGCGCTCGCCGCTCCGAGACTCCGCGATGATGATCCGGATTACCGAATCGAGACCCGAGTTGCTGCAGGTAGTCGATGGTTCCCAGGAGACCGCAGAGGGCCTCGAAGTTGGGGGTGCCCGTTTCGTACGCGTCATGGGCGGGCCGCACCTTGTACGCAGGGAGCCGCCCGAGCAGTTCCGCTCTCCCGTACAGCACCCCGAGGTGCGGACCGAACCACTTGTACGCGGAGCACACCACCATGTCCGCCCCGAGTGCCTGGACGTCCAGAGATCCGTGCGGCGCGTAATGAACCGCGTCCACGAACACGAGTGCGCCGACCGAGTGCGCGCGCTCGACGAGAGGGGCGACGGGGTTGATGCTGCCGACGGCATTTGACGCGTACCCGAGAGCGACGATCCGTGTCTTCGGCGTCAGCTTGCGTTCGAAGTCGTCGAGGTCGAGCGTGCAGTCGTCGGGCCGGATGTCAACGGTGCGGACGACCAGGCCACGGTCGCGGGCGATGGCCTGCCAGGGCCCGACGTTGGCCTCGTGGTCAAGCGTTGTGACAAGGATCTCGTCGCCCTGGGAGAGCGTGGCGCCGAGGGCGCGGCTCACGTGGAACGTCAGCGATGTCATGTTCTGCCCGAACTTGATCTCGTCGGGGCTGGCTGCCCCGACGAAGTCCGCGGCCGCCGCATGGGCCTCGTGCGCCATGGCGTCGCTCGCCTGGCTCGTCTGGAACGCTCCCCCATCGTTCGCGTTCATATCTCGGTAGTACCGGGACACGGCCTCGATCGTTCGCCACGGAACTTGCGTGCCACCAGGGCCGTCGGCAAAGAGCACGGGGCGCGTTCCGCGCTGCAGGGCAAGCGCAGGGAACTCCGCCCGAATGAGTTCAGGGTCGTACGTGGACATCAGCGTTTCCTCGCTTCCCATGCGCGTGTCATGCGATCCCGCCCCCGTCGACCACCAGCGTCGTGCCGGTCACCCACGCCGCCGCGTCGGACACCAGGTACAGAACGGCTTGGGCGATATCGGCAGGCGTGCCGACGCGGGCCAGCGGGCGATCCGCGGAAGCGGCGAGGAAGCTGGCCTCGTCGATCCCGAGCTGGCGGGCCTCCGCGCGCAGCATGGGGGTGTCGGTGTCGCCGGGGCACACACAGTTGACGCGAATGCCCTGGGAGCCGTGATCGATCGCCATCGCCCGGGTCATGTTGACGACCGCACCCTTCGACGCGCAGTAACTGACCGCGTCAGGACCGCCCTTCAGGCCCCAGCCAGACCCAAGGTTCACGATCGCGCCGCCGCCTGCCGAGGCCATCACGGGCACGGCATGGCGCGCCATCAGGTACACGGACTTGACGTTCACGGCCATCACGAGGTCCCAGTCATCCACGGCGAGATCGACCACGTTCGCCCGGCGGATGATTCCGGCACAGTTGACCAGGACGTCGACGCCCCCGAACGCCTCGAGCGCCTGCCGGACGGCCGCTGCGCAGTCCGCCTCGACCGACACGTTGGCGTAGACCGCGCGGGCGGTCCCGCCTTCGGTCTGCACCTCATTCGCGACCGCCTCCGCGCCCGCACGGTCCACGTCGACGACGAGCACCTGGGCGCCCTCCCGAGCCAGGACATAGACCGTCTCCCGCCCGATCCCCGACGCCCCGCCCGTCACGATCGCGCGCCTTCCGTGCATCGCTCCCATCACAGCCTCCCTCCTCGATAGCCTCCGGCCGCGACTGTCCGTACGTCGCGGCGATCACGCCGCCGCGATCACGACCACGGCGCGGTCCCGGTACCCAGTGATCACGGTCGTGGGGCCGGCCAATGCCGCGTCGAGCCGCCGGTCACCGGTATCGACGAGCAGCGGCCGGCCGCCGAGGGACGCGAGCTTGCCAGGCGTCGAGACGACGGTGATCGCATGGCGTAGGGCGCGCTCCAGCCCACCTCGATCGCTGCCGCAGTCGGCCGCCACCGCGGCCCATATCACCGCCGACGATATCGGCTGGTTGCCACGCCCAAACAAGAACCCCTGGCCGCCGATCGGCGTCACGATGATTCGCAGGGGCCCGGCCGCCGCGAGCGCCAACAGCTGTCGTTCGCCGACGTCTTGCGCGACGAGGGACGGACCGCCGCTCCTCCACTCCACGACATCGATGCCAACCAGTGTCTTCGCGACGCCGAGCCGATCCGCGATGGCCCGAACGGTCGTCCCGGGACCGAGGATCCAGCGGACGCGCTGGTCCAACCCGTCAACCACCGACTCCGCGATGCCCCTCATGGACGCGGCATCGTCGGGAGGCGTGGGCGCCTTGCGGGCCTGCACCCGGGCGTCCTGGGGGACGCGGAGATAGCCAAACAGGATCGGCCGCACGTCGCCCCGCCGGTACGCGTCCTCGTCGAGGTCGAGCACCTCGCGTTCGACCGTTCGACGGCGCGCCGATGACAACCATGCGGCAGCGACGCGGCCAGCGGCCGTGGGACTCGTGGCGAAGACCGAGGACTGGATCTTCACGCCGGCTGGAATCCCGAGAACTGGCGGGCCGTCCCCGATCGCGACCTGCACATCCCGCGCGGTCCCGTCGCCGCCGGCGAACAGGAGGAGATCAACGTGATGGGCCGCGAGACGAGCCGCGATACGCGAGGTGTCCTCACCCGACGTCCGTGCGGGAAGCACGCCCGCGACGACGACAAATCCCACACCATGCTGGTCCTGGTCGTCAGCGTCGGGCGCGGCGGGCGGCAGCCCTGCCTCGCGACCTGCTTCCTCGCCCATCGGTCCCGGGGCCACGATGAACAGCGGCGGCACGCTGCGGCGCGGCCACGACGACACCAGCGCGCGGAGCGCCTGGGACGCCTTCTGACTCGCCTCCGGGCGCGCGCCGAGCGCGGCCGCGCGCTCGGCAAGCCGCGGCCCGTCGGAGCCGTGGAGGCCGACGCGTCCCCCAAGGCCGGCGATCGGGTTGACGATCAGACCGACTCGGACGCGCAGCCGAGACCCAAGGGCTGGACTCGGGCCGGCCGTCGGAGCCTCAGACATCGGCTCCGGAGGTCGGTGACGGGTGCTTCCGCTGGTACGCACGCCATGTGACCGCCCAGTGATCGGGATCGTCGAACCACGACGGGTCGATCTGGTGGATGGTGCTGTCGTGCGGCGCGCTCCGCACCCGCTCCGGCAACGCGTACGCCTCTGCGGCGACCGCGCGAAGCATCGCCGCATACTCGTCGAGGTCAGCCCGGGAATACGACTCGGTCGGCTCGAGGGTCATCGGTTCAGGCACGACAAACGGGTGATGGCTCGTCCAGTAGTGGGCCCCGAAGTCCGCCATCCGGATCCCCAGCTCTTCACTGTGGATCCCGGTCGCCTCTGACAGATTCGCCCAGCTGTAGCGCACCTGTTCGATCCGCCGCCTCCCCGCGGCATACGGGACACCGACCCCCGGGATCGCGCGTACCTGCTCCAGCAGGTAGTTGTTGTTCAGGACGGCCGTCTCCGCGACCTGCCGGAGGCCGTCAGACCCCAGGCTGCGGATCCACGCATACGCGCGCACGAGATTGGGGGCCACTCCGTACCACGGCCTGATCTTGCCGACGCTGAGCGGCCGATCGGCGTCGAGCACGAACCGGTCCCCATCCCGCTCGACGGTGGGCGACGGTAGAAACGGCGCGAGATCCGCGGTCACGCCGCACGCCCCGGCCGCGGGGCCGCCCGAACCGTGTGGCGTGGAGAAGGTCTTGTGCAGGTTGAAGTGGCACAGGTCAAATCCCGCGTCCCGGGCCCTTGTGATACCGAGGATGCCGTTGGCGTTGGCTTGGTCGTACGAGCACAGCCCGCCCGCCTCGTGCACGATGCGCACGAAGTCGTCGATCTCGGGATTGAAGATCCCCGTGTCCTCGGGATTCGTGATGAGGAGCGCCGCGGTCCGTCCCGAAACGGCCGCTTTGAGCGTCTCCAGCGAAGGACGACCCGACTCGGCCTCCGGGTAGAGCGTGATCACGCGATAGCCTGCGACCTTGGCCGCGGCGGCGTTCGACGGATGGCTGAAGATGGTCGTGATGACCTCGTCGCGCGTGACCTCGCCGCGTGCCGCATGGTACGCACGGATCATCGCGACGTTGGTATAGATGGCCGACGAGCCCGCGCCGGGCTGCAGCGTGACGCGATCCATCCCCGAGATCTCGGCGAGATACCGCTCCAGGCGCCACAGGATCTCGAGCACGCCCTGCACGGTCGAAGGATCCTGGAGCGGATGCAGGTGGGTCAGCTTCGGCGACCTCACGAGCTGATCGTTGACCTTGGGCGAGTACTTCATCGTGCACGTGCCCTGGCCGATGTCGATGTTGAAGTCGACCCCCAGGTTCTCTTGTGACAGTCGATCGAAGTGGCGCAGGACCTGCAGCTGCGCGAGCTCCGGGAGCGCGGGCGGATGCTGCCGGCGGACCGCTGCCGGCAGCGCGTCCGCCGGATCGCCGACAGTAGCCCGTATCTCCGGCTCGATCGGTGGGATCAGCACGCCGCGACTGCCTGGCGTGCTCAACTCGAAGATGATCGGCTCGTCCCAGCGTGCCTGGTGGAAGCGGCGCGGGACGGATTTGCGGTCGACGCGATCGGGTGTCCCGCTCGAGGCTTCGTGGGAGATCGGGCGGTGCCCCCCGGTTGCGACATCGGTGGGCCATGAGCGGGGCCCGGTCTCGCGCAGTTCGGGGGTCGTCACGCGAGCACCTCCCGAAGGGCTTCGACCAATCGATCGATCTCGTCCCGGGTGCGGACCTCGGTCACGGCGTAGAGGGCGACATCGCCGAGCGATGGAAACTGCCCGGAGACGTCGGCGCCGCCGTGAATCCCCCGCCGAAGAAGCTCGGCGTTGATTTCGCCAACGCTGCGACCAGTCCCGCGGAAGTCGACGAGGAACTCCATGACGTGGTGGGCGTCGGCGAACGGGATGCGTATCCCGGGCAGCGCCCCGAGTCCGTGCATTGCATACCGCGTCCGGGCCATCATCGACTCACCGAGGTCACGCATGCCCTGCGGTCCCATCAGGGCCAGGTACACCCCCGCCGTGATACCCCACAGGGCCGCGGCCGTGCCGACCCACTCCTTGCCCTCCTCGCGCACGGCGAATGAGGTGCGCTCGTATGCGACATCGCCAAAGCCGTACTCACCCTCGACCACGGTCGGCGCGATGCCGAACAGCCGCGAGGGGTATTCCATGACGATGCGGGGGTCATCGTGCGACGCGATGAAGCCGGCCTGACCGCCGCCGAAGTACTGGTGCATGCCCAGTGACTGAATGTCGCCGCAGACGATGTCCGCTCCCACGACGGCCGGCGGCGCGAGCACGCCGAGTGTCGAGGGATCGGCCGACACGACACCGAGCGCCCCGGCGGCGTGCGCGGCAGACATAATCTCGCGGAGGCCACACTCGACGACACCGAAGTAGTTCGGCTGTTCGACGTAAACCGCGGCCACGTCCGTGGACAGCCGGGCATCCAGTTCCCTGCGGTCCAGCTCGCCCGATACCGGATCGTATGAGATCCGGTCGATGGAGAGGTCCGGCGCGCAGTAGCCGCTGACCTTCGAGAGCTTGTCCAGCCCCATCGCGCCGGTAACGAGAATGCGAGAACGGTTGGTTGCCCGGGCGGCCATGCGCAGCGCGGTTGCCGAAGCCTGGAAACCGTCATACACCGGCACGTTCACGACATCCATCTCGAGCAGCTCGCCCATCATCGAGCTGTACTCGAAGAGCGCCTGGAAGCGGCCGTGGTCTTCGTACGGCTCCCCAGCGTAGGCGGTGAGGAACTCGCCCCGTCCATTGATCTCGTCGCAGACGGCCGGCACCTGGTGCTCGTAGCACCCGCCCCCCAGGAAGCTGATGATCTCGCGCGTCGACGTGTTGCGACCGAGCATCCCCTCGACGTGGCGAACCAGTTCGGACTCCGACGGCAGGGCGGGCGGGAGATCGAGCGGTCGGCGGAGCCGCAGGCGCTCCGGGATCTCGACGTACAAGTCCTCGATGCTGGTGGCACCGATGGCGGCGAGCATGGCGTCCCGGACCGCCGGGACCGAGTTCGGGATGTATGGGTGTGGGGAGGTCCGTTCGATGGTCATGGGCGTCTCCATCGTCTTCGCTGGGGCTGCTGCGCGACTGATCGGCGGTTACGGTGGTCCGCGGCGAATCCACTCCCGGCTGGCCAGTCCACCCGCGAGTTCCCCGCCGTCGAGCGGGATGGCCGCGCCGGTCAAGTACGCACCCTCGTCGGAAGCCAGGAAGGCGAACAGGCCGGCCACTTCGTCAGGTCGGGCGTGGCGGCCGAGGGGGATCTTCGCGTCGGTCTCGTGCAGCATCTCGTCGGTGTACTCGGCGCGCTGCATGGGAGTCATCACGTACCCTGGGCAGACGGCGTTGACCCTGATCTTCGGTGCCAGCTCCAGCGCCATCGACCGGGCGAGCAAGATGACCCCGGCCTTCGAGGCGTTGTAGTCGGCGTAGTTGGGGTGTCCGACCAGCCCGTTCGTGGACGCGGTCATGAGAATGGCGCCCCCAACCCGTGCGCTCATCCGACGGGCCGCCGCCTGGGCACAGAAGAAGATCCCGTCGAGATTGACCGCCATCACCCTCCGCCACTCCTCGGGAGTGATGTCCAGGAACGCGTGACGGATGCTGATGCCGGCATTTGCGATCAGGACGTCGGGCGACCCGAGGATCGTGTCGATCTGCTCGAAGGCCCGCGCGACATCAGTCGGGTCCCTTACGTCGCAGCGCACTGCCCCGCTGATCTCGGGCATGTCAGCGCGCGCCGAGTCGAGCAGCTCGGGGTTGATGTCGAGGATGACCACGCGAGCTTCTTCGGCCAGGAGCCGCGCCGCCGTCGCGAGGCCGATCCCGCTCGCTCCACCCGTGATGACAACCCGACGGCCGGACAGGCCTCGACCGGGCGAGGGACTCACCGCTCGCAAGTCCGTTGCGCGTCGGCCCGACGTACTCGGGTCATCGAGCTGGTCATCGAGATTGCGCGCCTGGGTCGATCGAGGTGCCATGGTCCGCGGGGACGGGGCCAGGCCCCGGGCTCGACGTGCTTCCGGATTCTCGAGGGGGGTCCACGAGAGCTGTCGGTCCATCGGTAAGGCCGAGGCGTGAGCCGACAAACCCCCGGCCGCGCAACCATGAGATCAGGATCTCGTCCGCTTCACGCAACCCGAAGAGCCCGTCGCGGCGCCAATACATGGTGGCAAGGATGACCAGGGCCAGGGTGATCTCCTGGAGGCCGAACACCTGCCCGTTCATGGCCGCCTCCACGCGCCGGGCGGCCTCCATGAGCAGCGACACGAGGAACGTCCCTCCGACCGCGCCGCTCACGGTGGTCGAGCTACCGACCACGAGCATGGCGACCAGCTCGAACTGCAGGGTGAAGTAGAACTGCTTGGGCGAGAAGGCCGTCAACGTGAAGCCGAGCAACGCCCCTGCGAGCCCGACGATCAGGGCGCTGAGCAGCCACGACGTCAGGCGCAGGTTCGCCACATGCACGCCCGCCGATCGAGAGGCGAGTTCATCTTCGCGGCTGGCCCGGAGGCGCAGCCCAAACACGGAGTCTCGGAACAGCCGGGCGATCAGTATGGCCAGCAGTGCCGCGATCAACACGCCCCACATGTCGACCAACGACGGCACCCCGTAGAAGGTCTGACTGCCGCGCGTGAAGTCGGCCGCCCCCACCAGGACGACATACACGATCATCAGCATGGCCAGGGTGGAGATCGGCGTGGCTGCCGCGGACAGGCGCGTGAGCGGCCAGCCGAACGCAAACGCCACGACCAGGACCACAAGGAGCGCCACCGCGACAGCCGGGATCAAGGACAGTTGCGTGTCACGGAGAAAACTCGGCAGCGCGGGAAGCGCCTCCGCCTTGATGGCCGGCGCGATGGTCAGGATGCCGGCGACGTAGGCGGCGATGCCCATGAAGGCCACGTGCCCGAAGGTCATGATCCCGCTGTTGCCGCTGTAGACCTGGAACCCGACGACTGCCACGAGTGAAATCAGAAACGTCACGGCGACCTGCTGGTTGGCTGGCCCCAGGAACGCTTCCACGAACGCGATGACAAGGACAAGCGGAACCCCAAGCACGACCCACCCGACGACGCCGCGGGTGTAGGGGCTATCCAGCGTCAACCGATTCCGCATCATGCCCGGTCACTCACGGAACCGAGCAGGCCCTGCGGCCGCCACAGGAGCACGCCGATGACGATCGTGAGCGAAATGGCGTCGGCGAACGGCAAAGCCGCCTGGGGAAGAAACGCCTGCAGCGTGATCTCGATGAACCCGAGCACGAAGCCGCCGATCACGGCGCCCGGGAGGCTTCCCAGACCGCCCATGACCGCCGCGATGAATGCCTTGATGACGGGCGTAAGTCCCATTGTCGGTTGGACCGATCCATGCTGCGCAACCCACAGGAACCCGGCGACGCCGGCGAAGAGACCGGAAATCGCAAATGCGGTCGCGACCACTCCGTCCGCCCGGATCCCCATCAGGCGAGCGACCGGGAAGTCCTGGGCGGCGGCACGCATGCTGATCCCGAGCGTGGTCCGTCGCAGGAACAGCGTGAGCAGTGCCAGCGAGGCGAGCACCATCACGATGGCGGTGAGTTGGATCACCCCGACGCTGACGCCGAACAGGGGGATGGCCTGGCTGAGTTGCGTCGGCAGCTGCACTCCCCTCGGCCGCGGCGAGATCACGTTCGAGAACACGGTCTGCAGGAAGATCGAGATGGCGAAGCTCGTCAACAGCATCGTGGCAGCGCTCGCACCGCGCACGGGCCGAAAGGCGATCCGCTCCATGAGAAGTGCCGTCACCATGGCCGACCCAAGCGCCGCCACCATCACGATGGGCAAGGGAGTCCCGAACTGGACGATGACGAACCACATCGAATAGCCAGCGAGGGTCATGATTTCGCCGTGCGCGAAGTTCACGAGCCCCATGATGCTGAAGACCATGGCGAGCCCGAGAGCCAACAGCGCGTAGATGCCACCAAGGCTGACTGCATTGATCAACTGCTGGATGACGAAGGCCATCAGGCGGCTCCGATACCGAGGTAGGCGCGCTCTATTCCACTGGATTCCCGCAGCTCGGCCGCGGGTCCCGACGTCCTGAGCTGACCATTCGCCAGGACATACGCCCGATCGGCGATCCCCAGGGCTCGATGCACGTTCTGCTCAACGAGAAGAATCGTTGTTCCCTGCTGGCGAAGGTCAACCAGGAGATCGAAGATCAAGTCCACGAAACGGGGCGCGAGCCCGAGCGACGGTTCATCGAGCAGGAGCAACCGGGGCGCCGACATCAACGACCGAGCGATGGCCAGTTGTTGCTGTTCCCCTCCCGAGAGGGTCCCCGCCGCCTGGTTGCGCCGTTCCGCCAACACGGGAAATCGCGCGTAGATGTCTCGTCGGATCGTGTCGGCCTGCGATTTGTCGCGGATGGCGATCGCCCCGAGCAGCAGGTTCTCGTCGACGGTGAGGCGCGGGAAGACGTGACGCCCCTCTGGTGTCAGGGTCATCCCAAGGCGAACGATTCGCTCCGGAGGCAGGGCATGGACGTCGTGGGCCTCGAACTGGATGCGGCCCCCCGACCGCGGTGCGAGTCCCATGATCGCGTTGAGCGTGCTCGACTTGCCTGCCCCGTTCGCCCCGAGAACGGCAACGATCTCGCCGGACTCCACAGCGAGGCTGAGGTCACGTACGGCGCGGATGGCGCCGTACGTGACCGAAAGGTGATCGACGGACAGAAGAGACAATGCGGGCCTCGGGCGGCTGTCAGGGTGCCGGGATGAGACTCGGATCCGGTGCCATGGTCTTCAGGAACTGGAACTTGCCGTTCTTGATCTCGACGAGGTACACGGTCTTCAGGGGGATCCGGTTCTGCCCCTTGTAGGTGATCGTTCCGGTGACGCCTTGGACATTCGACAGGTTGTCGATCGCGTCACGGACCTGCTTCGGATCCGTCGAGTTCGCAGCCGTCACGGCCGCTTCGATGACCTTGACAAGGTCATAGCCGGTGGCGGCGAACACGCTGTCCGGCGGCGACCCGTACTTGGCCTGATACCGAGTCCAGAAGTCTGCCATGGGCGTGCCGGGAACCGGGAAGCCGTGGGTCGTGAACACGAGCCCCTCAACGGCGGTACCGCCGCCGGTGATCGTGTCCTGGGAGTCCACGCCGTCGATCGAGATCACGGGGATCGCAACCCCCGCGGCGCGGAGTTGCTTCATGAACGTCGGCCCATCCGGTGGGTACGCGGGCGTCATGATGACGTCGGGCTGAGGCTGCAGGTTCTTGATCTTGGTGACTTCGGCGCTGAAGTCCGCTGCTCCGAGCGTGTATGAGCCACGGCCAACGACGGTGCCGCCCTTCTTCTCGAACACCTGCGTGAAGTAGTCGCACGACTTCGACGTGTAGGAGGAATCGGGCGAGCACAGGAGATAGGCGCTCTTGTATCCGGTTTCCGACGCGTAGGTGGCAAGGACGGTGGCCTGCGTGTTGTCGCCAAAGACGCTTAGGAACATGTCATTGCCCACGGACGCAGGCAACGTCGGCGAGGTGGCCGCCGTGGACATGGTCGGGATGCCCTTAGTCTGCGCGATCTGTCCGGCAGCCGTGCAAGGATCGGCGTCGGACGTGCAGATCAGGAACTGCACGCCACTCGCCAGCAGGTCCTGGGCCACGACGGCGCTCTGGGCCGCGTCGCTCCGGTTGTCCTCCAGCTTCAAGCTGATCTTCCATTTGCCGGCGATGCCGCCCTTGGCGTTGATCTCGTCGATCGCCATGCGGACGCCCTTTGACGCCGGCACGTCCGAATAGGAGAGCTGTCCGGTCTGGCTCGAGTCGTATCCGATCAGATACGTCCCTCCCCCACCTGCAGCTCCCGTTCCGGCAGACGGGGCCCCAGTAGAGCTGGTGCCGCCGCACGCCGATGCGACAAGCATGAGCACAGCCGCGAGTGAGATGGCGCCGCTTCTCTTCATGGTCCTCTCCTCCCGATCCGATCTATGCGTCCCGATGGTCTCGGCCGGTCGCCGATGTCCCGGCCGAGACCACGATTGCCCGGCCCAACCCTTGCCGACTCAGGGGCTGACCAACTCCTCCGCAGCCTCTCTTCGCCCGAGGTAGGCCTCCCGCACGGATGCATCCTCACTTACTTCTTGTCCCGAGCCGGACGCGATTTGCCGACCCTCGTTCAGCACGGTGATGCGGTCCGCGAGCCGGAGGATCAACCGCAGGTCGTGCTCGACGACGAGAATGCCCAGCTCGTACTTGCGACGTAACGCGGCAATTAGCTCCCGCAACTCGTCCGACTCGGCCTCATTGGTCCCAGCGGCCGGCTCGTCGAGCAGGAGAAACGCCGGCTTCGCTCCAAGGGCGCGCGCGATCTCGACTCGCCGCCGGGTCCCATATGGGAGGGCGTTGCCACGGCGGTCCGCAACCTCGAGCAGACCGGTTTCGGCGAGGATGGCTCGCGCAGCGGCCCGCAGGGCGGAGCCGCGCCAGTGGGCTGGGTTGAGCGCGGCGCCAACCTCGACATTCTCGAGGACCGTCAACTGGCCAAACAGCCGGATGTTCTGGAACGTTCGTGCGACACCCGCTTCAGCGAACCGGTGAGCCGGCCAGCCGGTAACGTTGCGGTCGGCAAGCAGGACCCGGCCCTGGGTGGGCGCCAGCACCCCGGACAGCACGTTGAGCAGCGTGGTCTTCCCCGACCCGTTCGGGCCGATCAGGCCGACAATCGAGCCGCGCGTGATCGTCAGGTCGACCGAGTCGAGCGCGCGTAGTCCCGCGAAGGAAACCCCGACGGAGTCTGCGCGCAGCGCCGGAGGGGCGGCCGACTCGCTCACCGGCCCACCGACGGGCGTCCCGCCCTGCCCCCGGCTCGAGGCACGCCCCAGCGTGGTCTTCACGGCCGCATCGCTCGGATCGGCCGGTTCTCTTGCGCGACCAAGCGTCGAACGAGCATTCAGACTCCGCTACCTTGCGGTATCACAAGCTTGGACCGGATCGCGCTTACGATACGCGCGGCTGTCAAGGGTTCGACCAGGAGTTCTGTCGCGCTCACCCGAGCGCGAGGTCTTGCGCGACCGGCATACTATTGCGAGTGCATTGCGTCTCGACGGGCGCGACCGTTGCGAATACACAAGCATACGAAGGGAAAGACAGTAGGTGGACGCGGGGTTCGAAGAGACTGCCCTCCCCACCGCCACGCGCCGCGCGCGGGTTCTTGAGGCCGTGAGAAGGTCTCGGTTTGCGTCGGTCGCCGACCTGAGTTCGCAGTTCGGCGTCTCCGAGGTCACCATCCGGAGTGACCTCGACGTGCTCGCGGAGGAGGGTCAAATTCAGCGGGTTCGGGGGGGAGCCGTTCACCGAGCCACGGCAAGTCTTGAGGCGCCTTTCGAACAGGACCAGGACACGTCGCCCGACGAGAAGCGGGCGATCGCCGCCGCGGCAGTCGAGTTAGTGGAGAGCGGGCAGACCGTTCTCCTCGATGCGAGCAGCACGGTGGCGACCATGGCACGAGCCCTGGCGGCGCGCTCGGATCTGCACGACGTGACGGTGTTCACCAATGGGCTGCGGGTCGCGCTTGAGCTTGAGGCCGCTGTCCCGCAGTTCACCGTGCTGTTGACGGGCGGGACCCTGCGCCGGCAACAGCACTCCCTGGTGAACCCGATGGGCATGGCCATCCTCGACCAGATCCATGGCCACATCGCCTTCCTCGGGTGTCAGGGGATCGATGCTCAGGCCGGAGCGACGCATGTGAGCGTCGCCGAGGCCGAGATCAAGCGGGCCATCCTCAACTCGGCGCGCATGCGGGTGGTGCTCGCAGACGGCGGCAAGGTCGGCCAGGTCAGCCTGGTTCACCTCTTCCCGGTCTCTGACGTCGACATCCTCATCACCGGTCAGTCGGCTGACGGCGCGGCCGTATCTGCGCTCCGTGAACGCGGCCTCGACGTCCGGATCGCGAGCTGACGAGAAAGGAAGCGGGCCAATGGCACTCACCTCTTACCACCTTCCCCTCCAAGCCGTCCAGTTCGGCTGGAGCAACGCACGCGAACCCGTGCTTGTCGTGCCCTCGGTGGCCGAGATCCATGTCGAGGTGGGTGAGTGCTCGAACGGCCAGATCGTGCCCGGATCCACGGCAGAGGCGATTCGCACGATCGATTTCGCTCGGGTCGACCCCATCACCGGGCCCGTCTTCGTCGAGGGGGCGCATGCGGGCGACGTGCTCCAGGTGGATCTGCTCGACATGAAGCTCGGGCCGTACGGCTGGTCCGCCAACTACCCCGGCGAAGGCCTCCTGCCCGAGGACTTCGCAGAGGCGTGGCTGTACGTGTGGGACCTCACGGGGTCGCGTGCACCTTTCGTCGGAGGGGCGTCCGTGCCCATCGAGCCGATGCTCGGCATCGTCGGCTGCACCCCTTCTGAGCCGGGAGTCCACGGGTCGATTCCACCCCGTCGCACTGGCGGCAACATGGATGTCAAGCACGTCGGGCCCGGCAGCACCGTCTACCTCCCAGTCGAGGTCGAAGGGGCCCTCCTCGGGATCGGCGATCCGCATGCTGCCCAGGGGGACGGCGAGGTTGGCGGCTCAGGGATCGAGGCATCGATGGATGTTGTTGCCCGCCTGACCGTGCGCCACGACATGACCCTCACGTTCCCGGAGTACGAGGTCCGCCGCCCCCTCGAACGCGCCTCCAGCGCCGCAGCGGGGTACTACGTCACGACCGGTATCGGCCCCGATCTGGTCGAGAACTCGAAGGCCGCGGTTCGCGCCATGATTGCCCGCCTCGTGAGGACTCGAGGGCTTGAGCCAGTCGAAGCATACGAACTGTGTTCGGTGGCACTCGATCTCAAGATCAGCGAGATCGTCGACCACCCGAACTTCGTTGTCTCTGCGTTTCTCCCGAACGACTTGTTCGGGGATTAGGACCCCGTCGGTTGCGTCCGAGTGAGGGGCGAGCCACAGGCCTGCTGCCCCGCTTCCCGCATCGCGCACCCATAGAACGGCTCATCGACGCGTCTGGCTGGTGATCCCCATGTCAGTTGCCGCGCGCCGGCGACGACCGACCGCTCGAATCGTCGAGACGCGACTCGGTCCCCCACCCTCAGAGGACTGGGGGGCCTTGCTCGCCATCAGCGGTGGACGCGATGGCCTCGAGGGTGCCCAAGCGCTGCAGCGCGCGATTGAGGGGTCGTGGTGCATCGGCGCGGCATACGCGGACGGGCAACTCATAGGCGTTGGTCGGGTCGTTTCGGACGGGGTCCTCTACGCGTTCATCGTGGACATCATCGTCGACCCCAAGTGGAAGCACCTTCAGGTCACCACCCGTCTGACTCAACTCCTTGGCGATGCGTGCACGGCTGCCGGGATCCCGCACATTCATAGCCACGTAATCGACCTTCGGCACCACCTTGCTGAGCATTCGCCTGTGTCGTCGCCTCTGGCCGACCATGCCCGGCGGGTCGGTTCGGCTGCTCGCTCGGGGCACCGCCACGGGCACCTGAGTCCGACTGCTGCTGCGCAGCCGCGCCGGCCTGGACCGAGAGACGACCGCTTCGGACATTGACGCCGCTGCCTGATCGGGGTGACCGGATCAGGCAGCGGCGCAGCTCGGCACGCACGAGGAGCTCGAGGATGCAAGGCCTTGCGGCCGGCGGCTTGCCGGCGGTGGAGGACCTCGCGGACCGCGCGGCGCAGCCTCAGAGCGCCGGGAGAAGCTTCCGGCATCTCGTCGATGAACCCGCGGCGTCCGCAAGATCGTTCGCCCGGAAGACACGATGCGTGCCGCTGGCACCCTCCTGGATGACCAGGTGCAGCACGATCCAACCTGTGTCGGCGGCGGCCGAACTCCGACGGTCGGTCCGGGCAGCCTGCGCTGGCCAGCCGGACGCGGTCCGTCTCCCACTCACGCATTGCGGCGTCGCTGACACAGATCGAGAACGACTTGCGCTGACCGGTCCACGGATTGCGGGTGATCCAGGTGCGAGACTGACGGCGTTGGCGCATGCTCCGAGCTGCTCGGCCCATCTTCTGGCGCCTCCGTTGCTTCGTCGCCTTGTCGGCGACCGGGTCACCCGTCTCGCGGGCGACGAGAGAGAGTCGTCGGCGCCCGCCAACCGTCAAGGTGGTCGGCGCGACAATGTGGTGTCGCCGTGCAACACGACGGCCAAGGGAACCGACCGGCCGCCCGCGCCGCCACCGCCATGGACCCCTCACAGCTGGTCGCCGAGCCTGATCTCGATCCGTGCCATCGCCGGCTCGGCCGCTTGGTAGGCACCGGCCGCGATGAGGGCGGCGAAGGCAGGCCGAGGCCGCAGCGCGGTCACGAAGGGGCCCCATAGCTCGACACGATCGAGCACGGCAGTCGTGAGGTCGCGGCGGGCGGCCTGCAGCGCGGGCGCGTCATCGTCGGGGTCGCCCGCGAGCTTATGGCGCGACTTCGTCTGCCGCCGTAGCTGGCAGAGCACAAGGAGCTGCGGCGTTACGTCCGGCGCACGCTCCGTGACGAACCCATGCCGGCCCACGGACACCTGATTGGCGGTGCGCGGCAGGAGCCCGTCCACGACCCAGTCGTGGACCTGGGAGGCGGTGACCTCAAACCCCGCAGCCTGGGCAGCCTGCGCCAGCTCCGCGTACGCAGGCGCCTCCCGCCCTCGTACTGCAGTGGGAATCCGGGACGAGTTGCGCGGGGGCCGGTTGGTAGAACTGTGACGGCTTCGGGGAGGCACCGTGCTTCCTCGGTCAAGCGAAGAGGCGGCTCCCGCCGGCTGCACCGGCGCTTACCGATGGCTCCCCCTCGCCTGCGCCGTACCTCGGCGCGGAGCTGGGGCGAGCCGTCCGGAGCAGGCGCCCGTCATCCGACCTGCTCGCACCACACGATCTCGTGGCCTGTCGGCCCGTCTTCCCCGCGCATGCTGCGTTCGCACGCGAGCGGCCCGCCCGGCTGCCAGAAGGGATCCCGCCGCCGGGGCTTGCAGGGCTGCGTCCGCAGCCACCGCTTGGCCACCGCAACGGCGGCACCGAAGGTCTCGCCGGCGAACGGACCGTAGGCCGTGGCGTCCCCGTCGCCCATGGAGCGGCAGATGACGATCGCCGCGTGCGCAGCCCCTGCACGCTCTTCGTCCGCGTCGGCGGGCCGATCGGCGGGCCGAACCGGCGGGGAGCAGGCCGACGCGTCAGCCTCCGTCGCGCCGGGATGGGCTCCCGAACGCCAGGTGGCCCGGCCCGGGAAGTCGAGACAGGTGCCGTCCGCCTCGACCTGGGCGTAGGCCGCGTTGGCCTCCCAGACCACCCTGGCGAGGTCGGCCGCGAACGCCTCCAAGGAGGCCGAGTTGACGAGTTGATCGACGCCCCAGGTGATGATCGTGGTGGGCCCGTCTGCCGAATACTCGACGGCATTGCGGTCGAGTCCCTCCCACTCGTCGCCGAGCGCAGCGAGGATGGCATCGACGCGCTCGGGCCGCGCGTCATGGATCCGCAGATCGATCCGCCAGGTGACGGTCATGGGCTGGGCCCTCCTCCTTCGAGTTGGCTGTCCGTAGGGAAAGCGGCGTCACGCGGCCGCGTCGTGGCCTTCCTGGCTCGGGACGACGATTGAGGCGGAGGCGGGCCGCGTCGGGCCAGCCTCCGGGTGCCTTCGCGCGCTGGTGATCCGGTGATACGCCCAGCGCAGGGCGCGCCGGTAGGCGGACCAGGTCAGGGCGGACTCGCGCGCGAAGCCGTCCGGGCCCGTGTTGCGAGCCGCGTACCAGCCGTGCACCGCGCGGCTCATCGAGCCCTGGGCGTGTCGGGCGCTGAGACCGAGGAAGCGCTCGAAGTCGTCGCGGTTGGTCGCCACGGTCGCCGCCAGCGCGACCGCGAGGAGCAACTCGACGCGGTATGCCTCGCCGTCGCCGAGCGCGAGCCGGGCGTCGACCTCGAGCGCCGCGTAGGGACCGAGGACGGCGAGGGCGTCGTCCAGCGCGGGGTGCCGTCGGGTCGCCACCGCCAGGGCATGGGCCGCGTCGAGCGCGTCCCGCACGGCGTACCAGTCGCGTCCCGCGCCGGTAGTATGGTCGAGCCGGGCCGAACCGGCCGTGGCGCTCGAGAGCAGCCCCCGGACGCCCGGACCGTGCGTGGCGGCGCCAGCGCCATCGCCCAGCACCGACAGGGCGCCCGCCGTGAGCACGACCAGGGTATGGCCCTGCCCCGCCAGGTCGCGCTCGAGCCAGCGGCGCAGGATGGGATCGGCATCGAAGAACGAGGGCTGGCAGAGCACCACCGTGGGCCCAGGCAGCCGCTCGGCCAGTGACCCGAGGGACGGTGCGTCCTGGACGGTCGCGCCGTCGTCCGTCCAGCGGATCCGGTCCCTGTCCCGTTCGATCGCGATGAGCGCCATGGCCATCTTCCTTCTTTGGTGTCGGTTCGCCGCCCCGGCGATGGAGCCGCCCGTCCGGGCGACAGTTCAGGTTCGGCGGGACGCCTCTGTCGTCAAGGGGGGATTCATCCTGGCGGTGTGCGAGGGCTCATAGGGCTTCGTGACGGTCAGTCGGGCTCGTCCGCGTCGACCTCGTCCTCGTCAGTCGACTGGACGTCCGCCTCGACCTCCTCGGCGACCGGCTTGAAGGTGACCCGCCGGACGCGCACGCCGTCGGCGCGCGCATGCATCCACGCGAAGTCGTCGTCCCCGTGGATGCCGCAGATCCCCA
>JAKAMV010000095.1 GCA_021812735.1 Chloroflexota bacterium
AGTTCTGGCACCGCAACAACGTGCTGCTGCTGCTCAGCCTGATCCTGCTGGTGGCGGTGCTCGCGCTCAAGCTCACGGCCGGCCGCTACTGGCTGCCCTACGCGCTGCCGCTGAGCGCCCTGGGCATGCTCGTCACCGTCCTGCTCGACGGCGGGGCGGCCCTCGTGCTCACCTCGCTGCTGGCCATCCTGGCGGCCGCCGTCAACGGCGGCGGCTACGGCGGCGGCCTCGAGCTCGCGGCCTACATGCTGCTGGGCGGCATCGCGGGCATGGTGGCGGTCCGGCGCGGCGACCGCCTGTCCGTGTTCGTCCGGGCGGGCGCGGCCGTGTTCGTCGTCCAGTCGGTGGTCATCGTGACCTTCGCGCTCCTGGGCCGCCAGGACGTGCGGGGCGTGCTGGAGCTGATCGGCGCGTCCGCGGTCTCGGCCGGTGGCGCCGCCGTGGCGACGGCGGGCTCGGTGGCCGTGGTCGGCTCCGTCTTCGGCATTCTGACGGTGTTCCAGCTGCTCGAGCTCGCGAACCCGAGCGCGCCCCTCCTGCGGCGGCTGCTGGTGGAGACGCCCGGCACCTACCACCACAGCCTGATGGTGGGCAACCTGGCGGAGCGGGCCGCCGAGGCGATCGGCGCCGACCCGCTGGTCGCCCGCGTCGCCGCCTACTACCACGACGTCGGCAAGCTCGCCAACCCGGCTGCGTTCATCGAGAACCAGGCGGGCGGCGAGAACATCCACGATGAGCTCGACCCCGAGCAGTCGGCGTCGCTCCTCAAGAGCCACGTCTCGGCGGGCATCGACATCGCCTACGGCGCGGGCCTGCCCAAGCAGCTGATCGCGTTCATCCCGCAGCACCACGGGACGGGCGTGATGTCGTACTTCTACGCTCGGGCGAAGGAGCTGGCGGCAGCCCCGTACGGCGGCCTCGACACGCCCGAGGGGCGCAGGGCGGCCGACGCGGTGGACGTCCGCAAGTTCCGGCACGGCGGGCCCAAGCCGCAGTCGCGGGAGGCGGCGATCATCATGCTGGCGGACTCCGTGGAGGCGTCCGTCCGCTCGCTCTCGTCGCGCGACGAGACGGCCATCCGCGCCATGGTGGCGCGCATCTTCGAGGAGCGGATCGGCGACGACCAGTTCGACGAGTGCGACCTGACGCTGCGCGACCTCGAGCGGATCCGCGACGCGTTCGTCGGCCAGCTGCTCGGGATGTACCACCAGCGGATCGCCTACCCGCAGAACAAGGTGGTGGAGCTGGAGTCGCGCCGGGCGGCCTCGGGCGAGGACGACTAGCCGCTCTCGCGTGCGCTCGGCGCCTGAGTGCCGCGCGGTGACGTCAGACACCGTCTGGGAGGCGGCCCCATTGACCGCGCGGCCGCGCACCCCCACCATGCATGCCACGGCGCTCGGCCCGGACTGTGCCGTGTCCCCAATCCCGGATCTGAGGCGACGTGGCGATGCACTCGGTGGTTCGTCGGTTCGTGGCGGTCGCGGCCGCCATGCTGGTGCTGTCCGGTCTGGTCATGCCCACGGCGATCGCCGCCGGCACGGCATGGAGCCACCGCGACGCCCGGGTGTGCGCCCAGGGCACGGCCGACACCGCGGCCTGCGCGAGCATCGCCCGGACGCTCTACCAGAACGGCGTCGAGTTCCACGCGGCGTCGGCGCGCGACCTGGGCGAGGCGGCCAGGCCCGCGGCGTCGGTCTCGTACTCGGCGACCGGCATCCGCACCGCCTACGGGATCACCGGCTCGGGCGACCCGTCCCGCGTGATCGCCATCGTCGACGCCTACGACGACGCCAACGCGTATGCCCACCTGTCCACGTACCGCAGCACCATGGGGCTGCCGGCGATCAGCAGCTGCTCGCTGTCAACCCTGGCGGGGCTGACCAGCTCGTCATCGAGCCCCTGCTTCGCCAAGGTGAACCAGACGGGCGGCACGTCGCTGCCGTCGCCGAACTCGGGCTGGGCCAACGAGGAGGACCTCGACCTCCAGGCCGCGTCGGCGGTGTGCCCGATGTGCAGCATCGTGCTGTTCGAGGCCTCGAGCGCCTCGTTCGCGAACCTCGGCACCGCCGTCACCACCGCGTCGAACACCGCCCACGTGCTCGCGATCTCCAACAGCTACAGCTCCAGCGGCGACGCGCCGGGCACCAGCTACCCGGCCTGGGACAACGCGGCCAAGAATGGGATCGCGGTCATGGCCTCCACCGGGGACGGCGGCTACGGCGTCGGGTTCCCGGCGTCGGCCACGTACGTGCTCGGCGTGGGGGGCACGAATGTGCAGGTTGACGCCAGCGGCGCCCGGACCTCGGAGACGGCCTGGTCGGGCGCCGGCAGTGGCTGCTCCACGTACAACGCCGCGCCGTCGTGGCAGGTCATCGCGGGCAGCCCGTGCGGCTCGATGAAGGCGATCGCGGACCTGTCCGCCGACGCCGACCCGAACTCGGGGCTGCAGGTCTACACGACGTACAACGGCAGCACCGGCTGGTACATCTTCGGCGGCACCAGCCTCTCGTCGCCGCTCATTGGCGCCCTGTACGCGATGCAGGGCGGCTACGGCGCCGCCACGCTCGCGAGCCAGTACGCCTGGGCTGCCACCACGCCGTACTACGACGTGACCTCCGGCTCGAACGGGTCCTGCGGCACCTCGCTGTGCAACGCGGGCATCGGCTGGGACGGGCCCACCGGGCGCGGCAGCATCTCGCTCGTCCCCGTGTCGCAGACGCTGACGTCCATCTCGGTCTCGCCGGCCAGCGCCTCGGTCGTGGTCAGCGGCAGCCAGCAGTTCTCGGCGACGGCGCTCGACCAGAACGGCAACCCGATGGCGACGCAGCCCTCGTTCAGCTGGTCAGTGGACGGCGGCGGGACGATCTCCTCGAGCGGCCTGTTCACGGCGGGCAGCACGGCCGGCACCTTCACGGTCACCGCGTCCAGCGGCAGCGTCTCCGGCACGGCGAGTGTGTCGGTGACGGTGTCGGCCGCCGACTTCTCGCTGTCCGCCAGCCCGACCTCGCAGTCCGTGCGGCGCGGCGGCTCGGCGAGCTACTCGATCGCGATCGCCCGGTCGAACGGCTTCGCCGCCAGCGTGTCGTTCAGCCTGACCGGGGCGCCGTCGGGCGCCAGGATCAGCTGGACGAACAACCCGACGACGGGCAGCGGCGCATCGGTGACGGTCTCGACGGCACGGTCCACCTCGGTCAAGTCCTACACGCTGACGATCACCGGCACCAGCGGCAGCCTCAGCCACTCGACGAGCGTGACCCTCAACGTCACCAAGTAGCGCAGCCGAGCGCACGCCCCGCACCGGCCGTCGCCTTCAGGCGGCGGCCGGACTGCGTCTCGGCACGGCTATGCCTCCCCGTCCTCCTCGTGGAGCCGCTCGTCCAGCTCCTCCTCGGAGAGGACCTCCGCACCCTCGGGCAGCGCGTCGATGTACAGCTCGCCGTGGAGGTGGTCGAACTCGTGCTGGATCGCGCGCGCCAGGTAGCCGTGGCCGCTGACGGTGACCCGCCGCCCGTGGCGGTCCTGCCCAGTCATCACGGCATGCTCGGCACGCCAGCGCCAGGCGCGATAGCCGGGGACGGACAGGCAGCCCTCCCAGGCGCCCTCCTCGCCCGACAGGTGGACGATCTCCGGATTGGCCACCTCGTGCAGCCCGTCGTCCACGCGGATGACGCACAGCGCCAGGTCGAGGCCGACCTGCTGGGCGGCCAGCCCGACCCCCGGCGCGGCGTCCATCGTCTCGACCATGTCGTCGATGAGCTGCCCGAGCTCGCGGTCGAACTTGACGACGGGCCGCCCGGGGAGGCGCAGGCGCGGGTCGCCGAGGGTCACGATGGGTCGGAGGGCCATGGCCCGATGGTAGCGCGGGGCGCGGCGCGGACGGCTGCCTGCCCGCGCTACCGTGTGGCCGTGAGCACGCACTACCTGTCCAGTTGGCGGATCGACGTCGAGTGGCGCGAGGACGTGCCGCGCCTGCTGCCCGGCGCCGCGCTCGCTCGAGTCGTGGCCGCCGCGCTGGACGCGGCCGGGGCGCCGCGCACGGCCTCGATCGGCCTGATCCTGTCCGACGACGCCGAGCTGGGCGAGCTCAACGCCGCGCACATGGGCAAGGACGGCCCAACCGATGTGCTGTCGTTCCCGCTGCTCGTGCCGTCCGCCTACCCCGACCATCCCGGCAAGGGCCTGGACGCCGCGCCGGCGCCCACCGTCGCCGCTCCCGACGGCTTCGCCCTGCCGCCCGGCGCCCGCCCGCACCTGGGCGACATCGTGGTGTCGGTCCAGCGGGCGGTCGACCAGGCCGAGGCCGGCCGTGGCGGCCAGTCCGGCGACGTGCGCTGGGACGCCCGCGACGAGCTGCGGCTGCTGGTCACCCACGGCGCGCTGCACGTGTGCGGCTGGGACCACGCCGACCCGGTCGAGGAGGCGGCGATGCGCGCCCTGGAACGCCGCCTCCTGGGCTGAACCGCCCGCCGGGCGTCAGCCGCCGCCCGCGGGGGACTCGCCGCGGGGCCAGGAGCACGTCCCCGGACGCAGGGCCGCGAGACGGGCGAGCGGCGACCCCAGGGGCCGTCCGCGCCCACGGCAGACATGGCCCGATCGCTCAGGCCGCCGCTCGCAGGCAGTCGCGCCGAGGGCGGTTCGCGCCCGGGCGGTACCATGGCGCGACAGCCCCGCCGGACGCCGGTCCCGGGGCCATTCGCCGTGCTTCTAGGGAGAACGCGCCGCATCGTGAAGCTCGTCGTGGGCCTGGGGAATCCGGGCGGCCAGTACCTGGAGACGCGCCACAACGTCGGCTGGATGGTGCTCGACCGGATCGCCGACCGCGCCGGCCGGGCCGGCCGCGGGCGCCAGCGCGATGCGAGCGAGGTGCTCGAGCTGCGCTGGAAGGGCATGGACCTGATCCTCGCCAAGCCGCTCACCTACATGAACGACTCGGGCATCGCGGTGCGCAAGCTGATGGCCCGCAGCCACGTGCCGCTGGCCGACGTGCTGGTGGTGGCCGACGACTTCGCGCTGCCGTTCGGCAAGCTCCGCTTCCGCGAGGCCGGCAGCCACGGCGGGCACAACGGGCTGCGCTCGATCATCGACGAGATGGGCTCCGAGAAGTTCAGCCGACTGCGCGTGGGGATCGGGGAGCCGGGGCGGGGCGCGATCGACCACGTGCTCTCGCGGTTCGCTGCCGATGAGCGCGCCTGCCTGCCCATCCTGCTCGATGCCGCCGCCGAGGCCGTGGAGGCGTGGGCGCGGGAGGGCACGAGCAAGGCCGCGAACCGCTTCAACGCCTTCGACCTGCAGTGCAGCCCAGGCGCTGCCGACAGCAGCCCGGCCGCGCCGGCCCCCGGCGAGCCGGGCGGCCCGGCCGACGAGCGAGGCGTCCGCCGCACCAAGACCGGCTGGCGCCGAATCCTGCCGGGCGACCGCGAGCCGAGCACGGGCGGGCGCCCGTGACCAACCCCTATCGCGGCCGGTCGACGCGCGAGCGCAAGCTCGCCGAGAAGGTGGCCCGCGAGTGGGCCGGGCGCCGGGCCGCCGCTGAGGCGGCAGACCGCGAGGTGGACCTCGACCGTGCGTCGGCCGAGGCAGAGGTGGCGCTGCTCGACCCCGCCGCCAGGGCGGCCGGCGGACCGGCGTCGCGGCGTCGCCCAGCCCGAGCCGTGACGCGGACGGGGCCGACAGCCGCCGCGAGGGGCGCCGGCCGACGCCTGCCCGACCTGTCGGTCCTGCCGCGCCTGCTCCACGACACGGGCTCCTTCGCTTCGCTCAAGGGGCGGCTGGGCGCGGGCGCAGCGCCCGGCATCCACGGGCGGCACGTCGGGCTGACGTCGGTGCCGCACGGGGCAAAGTCGTACCTCGCTGCGGCCCTTGCCCTCGCCGATGGCGGCGAGCGGATCTGCTGGATCGCCCGCGACGCCGAGATCGGCGACCGCGTGGCCGACGAGCTGGGCGCGTGGCTGGGCGACGCCTCGGCCGTGGCCGTGCTGGAGCCTCGCACCGCGCTCGCCTACGAGCGCTCGGAGCTGGTCCCCGACGAGACCGCGGCGCGGGTGGCGGCGCTGGCCGCGTGGCGCAGCGGCCGGGCGAGGGTCATGGTCGCCAGCGTTCAGGCGCTGGTCCAGGCGACGATCGCGCCCGACGACCTTCCGGAGCGTACGCGGGTGCTCAAGCCCGGCGTCCGCGTCGGCCACGACGCGCTGCTCGCCGAGCTGTTCGATCTCGGCTATGTGCCGGTCCTCGAGGTGGCGGGCCGCGGCGAGTTCGCCCGACGCGGCGGGATCGTGGACGTGTTCCCGCCGTCCGCCGAGCTGCCGGTGCGGATCGAGCTGTTCGGCGACGAGATCGACTCGATGCGGTCGTTCGACCCGACCGACCAGCGGAGCGTGGGCGAGGCCCGCGCGGTGGCGCTGCTCCCCGCGACCGAGCTGCTCCTGCCCAAGGGAGGGCCCGATGAGCTGCGGTCGCGGCTCGGCAAGCTCGCGAAGGGGATGCCGGAGCGCCTGGCGCTTGACCTCGCCAGGTTCGCCGGCCAGGGCCTCAGCGAGGGCGCCGGGGCGATACCGGCCGGGCGCGCGCTCCAGGCGGGCGACGCGGCCGAGGTGTGGGCGCGCCTCGTGGCGCCGGCCACGGCGCTCGACCACCTCGACCCGACCACCCTGCTCGTCCTCGACGAGCCGGGTGACCTCGCGGACGCGGCCGACTTCCTGTGGCGCCAGGCCGATGAGCGGCACCGGGAGCTGACCGAGCAGGGCGAGCTGCCGCGTGACTGGCCGCCGGCCTACATGCCGCCCCGCGAGTGGAGGTCGAGGCTGCACGGCGCCCGCACGCTCGAGCTCACCTGGCAGTCGGAGGCGTCCGAGGCCGAGGGCATGGCCTACGCGTCGCGGGGCCTCACGAGCGGCGACCTGTTCGGCTGGCGCGAGCCGGTGCTGCCGCCGGGCCGCACGGAGCGCCTGATGGACGGCGTGGAGCACTGGGTCGCGGAGGGCGCGCGGGTGGTGCTCGCGTCCGACCAGGCGCCGCGCCTCGCTGAGCTGCTCGGCGAGGCCGGCCACGCGGTCGGCATCGTCTCGCGCGTCTCGGCCGCCCCGCCGCCGGGCGCGATCGCCCTCGTCGAGCGCAGCCTCAACGGCGGCTTCGTGGGCGGGCCAGACGGGCTCGCCGTGGTCACGGACCGCGAGCTGTTCGGCTCGGTGCGCGTCCGCCGCCCCAAGGCGATGCGCCGCATCGTCCCGCGCGACATCCTCGAGCGCCTGACGCCAGGCGACCTGGTGGTCCACATCGACCACGGCATCGCGCGCTACGAGCAGATGCTCCGGCGCGGCGGATCGGGCGAGGAGCGCGACTACCTCGAGCTGTCGTTCGCGGCCGGCGACCGCATCTTCGTCCCGGTCGAGCAGATCAACCGCGTCTCGCGCTACTCGGGCGGCGAGAGCCCGGGGCTCTCCCGCCTCGGCGGCACCGACTGGCTGCGCACCAAGCAGCGGGTCCGCAAGGCGGTCACCGACCTCGCCGACGAGCTCCTGGCCCTGTACGCGAAGCGCGAGGCGGCCGAGGGGTTCGCCTACTCGCCCGACTCGCCCTGGCAGACGGAAATGGAGGCGTCGTTCCCGTACGAGGAGACGCCCGACCAGCTGCGCGCGGCGGTCGAGGTCAAGACCGACATGGAGACGCGGCGGCCGATGGACCGCCTGGTGGTGGGCGACGTGGGCTACGGCAAGACCGAGGTGGCGCTGCGGGCCGCGTTCAAGGCGACCCAGGACGGCAAGCAGGTGGCGGTGCTCGTTCCCACGACCGTGCTGGCGGGGCAGCACTTCACCACGTTCTCGCAGCGCTTCGCGGCCTTCCCGCTGGAGGTCAGGCTGCTGTCGCGGTTCGTGTCGGCGAGGGAGCAGGAGGCCGCCGTCGCGGGGCTGGCCGCGGGGACGGTCGACATCGTGATCGGCACGCACCGGCTGCTGTCCAAGGACGTCGCGTTCCGAGACCTCGGGCTGGTGGTGGTGGACGAGGAGCAGCGCTTCGGCGTGGCCGCCAAGGAGCGGCTCAAGCGCCTCCGGTCGTCAGTGGACGTGCTCACGCTGTCGGCCACGCCCATCCCGCGGACGCTCAACCTGGCGCTCGCGGGCATCCGTGACCTGTCGGTCATCGAGACGCCGCCCGAGGACCGCCTGCCCATCCAGACGCGCGTCGCGGAGGCGTCGGCCGGGCTCGTCCGCGATGCGATCCTGCGCGAGCTGGACCGCGGCGGCCAGGTGTTCTACGTCCACAACCGGGTCGAGACGATCGAGGCGCAGGCTGACCAGCTGCGACGGATGCTGCCCGGCGCGCGGATCGTGGTGGGCCACGGGCAGATGGCCGAGGGCGCGCTCGAGCGGGTCATGCTCGGCTTCGCCGGGGGCGAGGCGGACGTGCTCGTGAGCACCACCATCATCGAGTCCGGGCTCGACATCCCGAACGCCAACACGATCGTCATCGACCGCGCGGACACGCTCGGCCTGGCGCAGCTCTACCAGCTCCGCGGTCGCGTGGGCCGCAGCTCGCGGCGGGCGTACGCATACCTGCTGTACCGGCGCCGCGAACGGATGAGCGAAGAGGCGCGCAAGCGCCTGCAGGCCATCTTCAACGCGTCCGAGCTGGGCGCTGGATTCCAGATCGCCCTCGCCGACCTCGAGATCCGGGGCGCGGGGAACATCCTCGGGGGCGAGCAGTCGGGCTTCATGGCGTCGGTGGGGTTCGACCTCTACTCCCGCCTGCTGGCCGAGGCCGTGGAGGAGGCCAAGGCCCGCCGCGAGCACCGGGAACCGGTGCGCGAGGTGCCGCAGGCGGTGGTCGACCTGCCGGTCGACGCCCACCTGCCCGATTCCTACGTCCCCGACGAGGCGCAGAAGCTCGAGCTGTACCGGCGGCTGGCGCGGGCCAGGACGACCGGCGACGTCGCGGCGTTCCGCCAGGAGGTCACCGACCGCTTCGGCCCGATGCCCCAGCCCGTCCTGCGACTGGTCGAGGTGGCCGAGCTGCGGCTGTCGGCGGAGTCCGCAGGCGTCGCCAGCCTGTCGCGCGAGGAGGGCTGGCTGGTGGTCAGGTTCGGCGCGCAACTCTCGCGGGCGACCGCGATGCAGCTGCTGGCGCCGGGCGCCGCCGGCGGGGCCGCGCCGCTGCCGGGGATCCGCGCCGGCGACATGACGTTCGCGTCCAACCAGGTGCGGATCCGCCTGCCGCGCGAGCCGCTCAAGTCGTGGACGCTCACCCAGGCCGTGGTGGCGCGGCTGGTCGCCGCGGTCGGCGGCGGGCCGCCCGGCGGCCGGGTGAATGAGGGCGGCCAGCCCGAGGTGGCGCGCGCCGGTCCGGCAGCCCTCGGGACGTCGGGATGAACTGGCGGCGGGGGCGGCGCCGATCGGCCCGCGTCGTCCTGCTCGACCCCGACGGACGGGTCCTGCTGCGCCGTCTCGGCGCGGGTGCCGACCCGGACGCCCGTGGCGGCTGGTACCTCCCCGGCGGCGGGATCCTGCCGTTCGAGTCCGTGGCGGCGGCGGCGCGTCGAGAGCTGTACGAGGAGACCGGGATCCGTCAGGTTGCCTTTGGCCCGGTGATCGGGGAGCGGGCGGACGTGTCGTTCCTGTTCCGCGGCCGGCGGGTCGTCCAGGACGAGTGGTACGTGGCTGCCCGGGTGCCCAGCCCGTGCCTGGGGACCGGCCGCGGTGGCGACGGCGAGCGCCGCGCCGTGGAGGCCCATCGCTGGTGGCCGCCGGACGAGCTGGCGAGGAGCGGCGAGGCGGTGTTCCCGCCTGGCCTCGAGGCCCTCGTGGGCCTGGCCGCCGCATGGGCGTCCACCGCAGCAGCGGGGATCGCCTGCCGCTGCCCGGGGAGTGACACCCACGGCGGGGTGGTCTAGGCTGCGCCGATGGACGCCGCTGCCGAGGTCGACGCCTATGTGGCCGCGCTGCCCGAGCCGCACCGCGGGCTGCTCACGCACCTCCGGCTCCTGATCCGCGAGGCCAGGCCCGACGCCGTCGAAGTGATCTCGTACCGGATGCCGGGCTTCCGGCTGCACGGGAGGCTGCTGCTCTCGTATGCGAGCTACCGGCGCCACTGCGCCGTCTACCCTGCCAGCGCCATGGCCATCGACGCGCTCGGCGCCGCGCTGGCGCCGTTCGTGACGGAGAAGGCGACCCTCCGGTTCACCGCCGATCGGCCGCTCCCCGACGACCTCGTGCGCCGGTTCGTGGAGGTCCGGGCGGCGGAGGTCGCCGGCGACGGGGCGGCCCGCTGAGCGCCTACGCCTTGGAGATCGTGTCGCCCGCGCGCACCGTCCCGCCCTCGATCACCCGGACGTACACGCCGCCATCCGGGCGGCCCTGCCGGCCGGCGTGCTGATCCAGCGCAGGGCGTCGAGCCCGAACCGGCTGGCGAACTTGGAGCAGCCCGTGTGCGGCCGCTCGGTGACCTCGACCAGCGCCTCGCCCACCCGCAGGCGAGTGCCCGGCGGCAGGTTGGCCACGCCGAGGTCGAGGTCTGCGTAGAGCTGGTCGCCGGCGAGCGGCCATCGCGACCGGTCGGGCTCCACGGCCGCCAAGACGCGGGTGTTCATGATCGTGAGTTGACTCAACGG
Organism: Chloroflexota bacterium; assembly: GCA_021812735.1. Next base: position 10,601 of record JAKAMV010000095.1, read on the forward strand.
GTCTGCCGAGCCATCGGGCGTGGACGAGCTGCCGCGCGCGAGCCATCCGTCGCCCACGAGCCCCTCCACCGGGTCGAGCCGCGCCTCGGCCACCAGCTCGCGCACATCGCGCTCCGGGCGGCGGACGATGAGCTCGATCGCCGCGCCGTCGCGCGACGACGCGAGCACGGCGTCGGTGTGGGCGGAGAGGTCCCGGTCGGGGACCGTGGCGGTCGGGTCCATCGCGCAAGTGTGGCGCACCTGCGCTCGCCGCGCGACGGGTATCCTCCGGCGGTGGGCACTCCGGACGACAGCCTCGACGCGCTCCGATCCGAGCTGCTGCGCCTCGAGCTGGCGCTCGCCCAGCGCCGCCCCGAGGCGCTCCCCGCAGGGGGCTACGAGGCGGTCCTGCACCCCGCGTTCCACGAGGTCGGGGCGAGCGGCCGGGCGTGGACCCGGGAGGCGACCCTCGACGCGCTCGACGGCGCCCCGGCGGTCGACGTGCCCATCGAGCGATTCCGGGTGGAGCTCCTCGGCCCCGGCATCGCGCTCGCCACGTTCGACACGGGCGGCGACCGCCCCGCGAGGCGCGTGTCAGTCTGGGTCCGCGACGGCGGCCGGTGGCGCGTTCGATTCCACCAGGGCAGCACGCTGTGACGGAGTGGCCAGCCCGCAGCCCACGTGCCGGCGACGCCCGGCAGGAGCCGGCGGTCAGGTGCCCGGCGCCAGCGTCGCCTGCGGCGACGGATGCGGGTTGAGCGAGCCGCTGTCCGGGTACACGCCCAGGATCTCGCCGGTCGCGTCGTCGATGACGACCGTGCCCGACTGGGCGGGCGCCGTGCACGCTTCCGTCTGGAGGCCGCTGCCCGCCTGGTAGGCGCTGGACCACGCGCGGTCGGACAGGTCGAGGTAGTCGCCGCGGCCCTTGGTGACCCACACGATTCGGTCCCCCCTGCCGGCGGGGATGCATCCGTCCAGGGCCGCCGCCTGGTCGGCGGTCACGGCCCAGGCCTCGGCGACATAGGGGGCCACGTGCTGGGCCGGGTCGGCGAGCAGCGCGCGCATCTGGTTGAGGTAGCCGTAGGTCAGGCTCTCGGCCTGGTCGGCGGTCATCCGCGGGTCGAGGCCAGGCGCGATGTGCGTCGTGGAGGTCAGTCTGTCGTAGGTGGCTCCCGCCAGACCCCAGAGCCTGACGCCGCCGACGGCACCCGCGACGACGAACAGCAGCACGCCGAGGAACCCCACCAGCCTCCTCATGGCGCCTTGGACGCGCTCCAGGTCTGCGGTGTTGCGGCGGCGGGGTGGCGCTGTGGGCCGACCACGGGGTGCCTCCCTGCATCGGCCGCGGCGTCACGGATGGCAGATGCCCGACTCGCACAGGGCGCGCAGCGCTGCAATCGCCTCGACCTCGTCGGGGCCCTGGGCCTCGAGGTGGACCGACTCGCCGCTGCGGACTCCCAGGCTGACCAGGCCGATCATCGCGGACGCCGGCACGGGGGGAGCACCCGGGCTGGCGCGGAGCGTCATGCTCGCTCGGAAACCCGCCGCCAACTGCTGGATGCGCATCGCGGCCCGCGGATGGAGGCCATATCGGTCGCGGACGACCGCGTCGGTCGATGTCATGGGAACCGGCTCCTGTGAGGCCGGACGCGAGCGCCGGCCCCTGACGATGCAATCACGCGATTGCGGCCATACTCACGCCACGCCGCCCGCCAGGGAGGCCGATCCCTGGAGCAGCCATGCGCGACGTCCCGGCCGTCATCGAAGACCTTCTCCGCAGCCCGCTGCGCTTCGGCTGGTACGACGTCGCCTACGCCCCCGTCCGCTATCGCGCGCTCGAGCACGGACAGCTCCGCTTCGGGTGGACGGTGCCACCGTACCTGCGGCCGGTCGCTGCGGGGGCGATGCTGTCGTCGCACTACTCGATGGTCCTGCACCTGTCGCCGTTGGGCGAGTGGCGCGTTGTGGAGCTCAAGCCGTTCGAGTGGACCGAGCACGCCGAGCGCTGGGCTCGCGGACTTTGGCGGGACGCGATCCGGAGGCGGTGAGACGACCGCCCGGGCGGTGCCCGGGCGGTCAGGTGCGAGCGGCGGGCGCAGGTCAGACGTTGGCCGTGGCCTCCCGGCCCTCCACGGGGGCGCGCTCGGAGGTTCCGGGCAGCCATCCGGTGTCGACGTACCGATGCTGGAACCAGCTCGCAAGCGCGAGCAGGGCCACGCACAGGACGACGACCAGCGCCGCGGCGATGTTGCCCTCGATCCGGGCGATGTTGCCCACGGCGAACCCGAACCACTGGAAGTCCGCATCGCCGAACGTGGTGTTCTGGAAGCCGATCGCGCCCATCACCGGGACGAGGATGGCCGCGAAGATGGTGATGATCAGCCCGTTGACGAACCCGCCCGCGACGGCGCCGCGCCGTCCACCGGTCGCGTTGCCGAACACGCCGGCCGTGCCGCCGGTGAAGAAGTGGGGGATCATCCCGGGCAGGATCAGCGTCACGCCCAAGGCGGGCGAAATGTTGTCCGTCGCCCACAGGGCGGCGAAGCCGACGAGGCCGCCGAGAACGCTGGCCAGGAACCCGACTAGGACCGCGTTCGGGGCGAACGGGAACGAGACCGGGCAGTCAAGAGCCGGAACCGCGCCGGGGATGACGCGCTCGGCGATGCCGGCGAACGCCGGAACGATCTCGCCGAGGATGGTGCGGACGCCGAGCAGGATGACCGCGACGCCGCCGCCGAACACGAGCGCGTTGTTGAACATGAGCGTCACGAAGCCCATGACCCCGCCCGCGCCGGACCCGGCGGCGCTCGAGCCCATGGCATCGCTGACGGACTTGAGGGCGGCCGTCTCGCCGACGCGCAGCAGGAACACGATCGCCAGGATCAGGTAGATGAAGATCATGGCCACCGCCGTGCCCACCATCGGGTCACGCAGGAAGCGGAGGCTCTGCGGGAACTCCATCTCCTCAGTGCTCTTGCTGCCCCGGCCGACGAGCTGGCCGGCGACGCCGCCGGCGATGTAGCCGAACGTGCCGAAGTGGCCCATGGCCACCTTCTGGTTGCCGGTCACGCGGCGCATCCAGGGCATGGAGAACGCGGGCATGATGACCATCATGGTCGCCAGGCCGAAGGCCGCGACCAGGATCTGGACCCACGAGTCCACCTTCGCGTTGTACAGGACCACGGTGAGCACCGTCGCCATGAACAGCATGTGGTGGCCGGTCAGGAACACGTAGCGCAGGGGCGTCAGGCGGGCGATGATCAGCGACCCGATGACGCCCAGGAACATCGCGAACGCGACGTTCTGCGCGACGTTCGGGATGTTGTTCGCGATCGCCGTGATCGCCTCGTTGGTGGGCACGACGCCCTTGACGTCGAAGGCGCCCGTGATCAGCGCACCCAGCGGCGTCAGGGCGCCGATCACCGCGCCGGCGCCGATGCCCAGGATGATGAAGCCCAGGGTGGCCTTGAGCGACCCGCCGATGATGTCGCCGACGCCCTTCCGGGACGCGATCAGGGCGATCATCGTCATCAGGCCGACGAGGTAGGCCGGCACGCCGAACACGTCGCGTGCGATCCAGTTGATCAGGTAGTTCAGCTGGTCCAAGGAGCACTCCCTCCTGTCCCTCTGGGCACCCGGCGTTCAGCCGGGTGCTGCGGGCCGGCGGGGCCCGGCCGTCTGGCCGGGTCAGGCTCGGCCCATGGCGGCCCCCAGCTTCTCGACCATCTCCCGCTGGTCGATGAAGTTGGAGATCGTCACGATCCGCGGCTTGACTCCGACGAGCTGCTTCGCCAGCTCCGCGGAGGTGAGGATCAGGTCGGCAGTCGACGCCAGGGCCCGGGCCGTGCCGATGTCAGCCACCTCGAGGTCGGCCTGGAGGCCGAGTTCTCGCAGCGCCTTCTCGGCCTGCATCCGGAGGATGAGGCCTGAGCCCAGGCCCATGCCGCAGACCGCCAGGATCTTCACGTCGGATCCGTCCCTCCTCTCCTGTCACGCCCGGTGGGCGTCAGCGCCCTCCTGCTGCGGCGGTTCGCTGGTGCGCCAGGCAGCGAACAAGTCCCTGACCGCCCGCGCGTCGCGTGCTCCGAGGAGCGCATCGCGCCGCGCATCATCGGCAAGGAACCCGGCCAGCGACGCGAGGGCGCCGACATGGCCCTCGTTGTCGGTGGCGGCGAGGCCGATGACGATGCGCACCGGATCGTTCTCCTGGTGGCCGAACGGGACAGCGGGGTCGAGCGTCACGAGCCCGATCCCAATCCGGTGAACGGCCGGGGACGGCCGCGCGTGGGCGAGCGCGATTCCCGGCGCGATGACGATGTACGGGCCCAGCTCCTCCACCGTCGCGATCATCTCGTCGGTGTAGGCGTCGCTCGTGGCGCCGGCCTCGACCAGGCAGCGTCCGACGGCTCGGACCGCCTCTCGCCAGTCGGCCACGGACACGCCGACCTGGATCGCGGATTCCGGAAGCAAGCCCTCGAGGGGGCTGCCCTGGTCCGCAGCCGGTTGAACACCCACCGACTACCCTCCCCAGCAGAAGGCCGTGGACCATCAGCATCCCCGGGCTCGCGAATGCACGACAGGGACATCTGACGGGTAACGCCGGGACAATGGCAGCGAAGGCGCGGGCGTCCGCCGTGCGGGCATGGCGCGCCCCCGCACGACCTCGATCCTGTTCACGCCCCTGCTCGGCGTCGGGTGCGCGGTGCGGCGAGGGGCGGCGCGTCTGCGATGCCCATCGCTGATCCGGTGCATGATCGCCGCATGATGACTCCGTGGTTCGGCCTCCACTGCCCCAGCTACACGCATCCCGGCACCACTTCGGTGGACCTGTTCGCCAAGACCGTCGAGCAGGCGAAGGCCGCCGAGGCGGCCGGCTTCAGCCTGGTCACCGTCATGGACCACCTCAACCAGATCCCGGGCGTGGGGATCCCCACCGAGCCGATGCTCGAGGGCTGGTCCGTCCTGGCAGCCCTGGCCCGCGAGACCACGACGGTCCGCCTCTCGACCCTCGTCTCGGGCGTCACCTACCGCAACCCGGCGCTGCTCGCGAAGACGGCCACGACGCTCGACGTCATCTCCGGCGGGCGCGCCATCTTCGGGCTCGGCGCCGCGTGGTACGAGGCCGAGCACAACGCGTTCGGGTACGACTTCCCCCCGATCAGGGAGCGCATGGACCGCCTGGACGAGGCGCTCACGATCGTGCGGGGCATGTTCGCCAGCGAGCGCTCGGGCTTCGAGGGCCGGTACCACCGAACGGTCGAGGTCATCAACATCCCGCGGCCCGTGCAGCCGGGCGGCCCCCGGATCCTGGTCGGCGGGGGCGGGGAGCAGCGCACCCTGCGCATCGCGGCCAAGCACGCCGACCTCACGCACTGGTTCCCGCTCGGGATGGACGTCCTCAGCCGCAAGACGGACCTGCTGCGCGCCTACGCCGAGGAGATCGGACGAGATCCGGCGGCGATCGAGCGCACGATGGCCGCGCCGGTCCTGGTGGGCGACGACGAGGCGTCCGCGACGGCGATGCTCGAGGCGGTGGCGCCTGAGCGGCGCCCCCACGTGTTCGCCGGCACGCCGGAGCAGGCCGCCCACGAGCTGCGCCCGTACCTCGACGCCGGGTTCACCGGCTTCACGTTCAACAACAACATCTACCGGCGCCCCGAGCAGATCGCCGCACTCGGCCAGCTGCTCCGACTGGTAGGCGGCTGAGCCGGTTCCTCGCGGGCGGAGTCCGCGCCGGCCCCGTCCTCGGTATCTTGTAGGCCTGCGTCACGGCTGACTGGCATCAGCGTTACGGGGCCCAACGTGGACATCTCGCTCAGCGAACCGCGCCTCCTCATCCTCGAGCCGCGCCTCGACCACGAGGCCGCACGGCGCAAGGCGGAGGAGAAGAAGACCGGCGCGCTCGGCAGCGGCATCGGTGGCCTGCTGTCGCGCCCGAAGCCGGAGGACGTGGTCCTCTCGACAACGCAGCGGCGCGTCGAGCCGCTCTGGCACGTCGTCTGCACCGCGCACTACAAGTACGACCGGACTCGCACGTACACCGTGCCCGCCTCGGGGCCGGACGTCCGCTCGGTCACCGTCCGAGGCGAGGACTACGGCGTGGCCGGGTCGGGGAAGAATCCGCCGGGCTTCGCCTTGTCGGTGCTCGAGCACTGCACCGAGGACCGTCGCGAGGAGGTGTGGATTGACGGGCTGACAGGCGCCGCGGTGGGCAACGGGGCGGCGCTGCTGGCTGGGCCCAGCACGTTCGTGGCCGACCCGGCCGCCCTGGCCGGGGACGACACGCTGGTCGTCCCGCCGGACCACCGCGCGTCGGCCATCGTGCGCCAGCTGCTGGCCAAGCTGATGGTCCCGCTCCAGGCCGACCAGATCTTCGAGGAGCAGCTCGCCGTGCCGACGCTGGAGCTGGCGTACCGACCCGTCTGGGCGTTCGAGTTCGAGCTTCCGGCGAAGGCGAGGCGGGGCGTGGTCGAGGTGGACGGGCTGACCGGCGAGACGAGGACCGCCACCTCGCTCAGGCTCCAGATCAACCGGCACGTCAGCCGCGACGCCGTGTTCGACATCGGCGCCGACACGATCGGGATGATCGTGCCCGGCGGCAACATCGCGCTCAAGCTCGCCCGGGCCGCGCTCGACCGCGGCTATTGAGCGCCGCCGCGGCCGTCGAGGCTCAGTCGCCTGCCAGGACGGGCGAGCTCTTCGCGCCCGGCCTCCGCGGCCTGACGGCCGGCCTCGTCACCACCATCACGCTGGTCGCCGCCGAATCGCTGGCCATCGGCACCGTGATGCCGATCGTCGCGCGCGAGCTCGGTGACCAGGAGCTCTACGGCTGGGTCTACGCGGCGTTCTACCTGGGCAACATGCTGGGCATCGTGCTGGTGGGCACCGCGCTCGACCGCGTGCCGATCCGGCGCCCCTTCGCGGTGGGCGTGGCGCTCTACGCGGTGGGCCTGCTCGTGGCCGGGCTCGCGCCGTCGATGCCGGTCCTCATCGCGGCGCGCTTCGTCCAGGGCAGCGGTGGCGGCGCCCTGTCGCCCACCGCGTACGTGGCCATCGGGCGGCGGCTGCCCAGTCACCTCCAGCCGCCCATGTTCGCCCTACTGTCGGCCGCCTGGGTGGTGCCCGGGCTGGTCGGGCCCTCGATCGCCGCGTTCATCGGTGCCACGGTGAGCTGGCGCTGGGTGTTCCTCGGCCTCCTGCCACTGCTCGCGGCGGCCGCCCTCGTGGCACTCCGTGCCCTGGGCTCGGTGCCGGGCCCGATGCCCGGCGCGGGCGACGCCGAGCACCGGGCGATGTCGCGGCGCCTGCCCGCCGCGCTGCTCAGCCTGATCGGCGCGGGGCTGGTGATCGCCGCGCTGACCGCGCCCGAGGCGGTGGTGATGGCCGGCGGCACGGCCGTGGGCCTCGGGCTCCTCGTGCCCGCATTCCGGCGTCTCACGCCGCCGGGGACGCTGCGCGCCGCGCCGGGCGTGCCGGCCGCGGTCCTGCTGCGCGGCGCCATGACGTTCGGCTTCTTCGCCGCCGACGGCTACGTCGCCCTCCTGCTCCAGACGTGGCGGGGCACATCGCCCGTGCTCACGGGCGTGGTGTTCACGGTGACCACCATCGCGTGGTCGGCCGCCACGTGGTTCCAAGCCCGGCGGATCGACCGCTGGGGGGTGGTGCCGTTCATGCGCCTCGGCTTCGTGCTCGTGCTCCTCGGTGCGCTGCTGTCGGTCCCCGCCGTGGTGCCGGGCCTGCCGGCCGGGATCCTCCTGGTCACCTGGGCCCTGCCCGGGGTGGGCATGGGCGTGATGTATTCCGCCGCGACGCTGGTGGTGCTGCGCCGAAGCCGCGACTCGGAGCAGGGCGCCGCGACTGCCTCGCTCCAGCTCGCCGACATCCTCGGCACGGCGCTGGGCGTCGGCGCGGGCGGTGCCATCGCGGCCGCCGGCACGCGCGCCGGGGGGGACGGGCTGGGCTGGGCGCTGGCTGCCGTGTTCATGATGACGGCGCTGGTGGCGGGGCTCGGCGCGCTCGCGT
>JAKAMV010000832.1 GCA_021812735.1 Chloroflexota bacterium
GCCGCGGCCGGCGCTGCCGATGCCGCGGCGGACGCCACGGGCGCGGCGCCGAGGTCCCCCTGGCCGGCCGCGCCGTAGGCGTTGTCGTTGGCGCCGACCTCGGCCGGGCCTGTGGTGGCGGCGGCCTGCGGAGCGAGAGCGCTGGTGGCCGATCCGCCGGCCAGGTTGAGGTTCATGCCTCCGCCCAAGAGCAGACCGGCGAGCCCCAAGGCCGCCATCGACGCGGCGAGCGGGCCTGCCGCCGATCGGGCGCCGGCGATCGGGGCGAGCAGGCGTCGCCAGCCGGTCGGGCGAGCGAGTCGCGCCGCCTCGTCGTCGGTCAGCCGGAAGTCGCGCGGGCGCGACGGTGACGGTGTCGCGCCGAGGGCAGCCGACAGCAGGCGCAGGTCGCGGTGGAGCCGGGCGCACTCCGGACACGCGGCCACGAGGGCCGCCGCCCGCGCAAGATCGGCCCCCGACGCGTCGCCCGCAGCGTAGGCGGCGACGAGGAGCTGGTCATGGGCGGCGTGGTCGGCGGGATCGGGCATCGTGCTCATCACTCGTCACCCCGAAACAGGCTCATCGAGCCGGAGAGGCAGTCGCGGAGGGCGAGGCGGCCGCGGTGGATCCGCGACTTGACCGTGCCCAGCGAGACGCCGGTGAGGGCGGCGATCTCCTGATAGTCATAACCCTCGACGTCGAACAGCACGATCGCGTTCCGCTGGTCCGGTGTGATGGCGGCCAGCGCGGCCTGGAGCGCTCGGCTCTGCTCGATCTGCAGGGCCGTCCGCTCGGGGTCGTCATCGGGCCCGGCGGGCGGCTGCCACGCGTCGTCGTCGAGCTGCGGGTAGGGCTGGACGGGGCGCCGCTTGCGGAGGCGCTGCTGGTCCATCGCCGCGTTGATCGCGATGCGGCTGAGCCACGATCGAACACTGCCGCCGCGGAACGTGCGGAGGTTGCGGTACGCGGAGAAGAAGGCCTCCTGCACCGCGTCGGCGGCCTGGTCGCGGTCGGGCACCATCCGCGCAACCAGCGCGAACAGGTGGTCCTGGTAGAGCTCCACAAGGCCGTTGAACGCGTCGAGCGACCCGCCCCGCGCCCGCTCCAAGAGCATGAGGTCGCGACGACGGGACTGATCATCGGCGGCGTCGACCGGCCGGACGTCCTCCACGACGAGTTCGACCCCCCTGGCGACGGTGGTGAGGCGGGCCGAGTCTAGCATTGGGCTGTGGCGCTCTTGGCGGGCGAAGCGGCAGGCTGGCTGGGCATCGGGGCCATGACGGCGCGGGCGCGGCGAGGGTTCCCGCTCGGCTACGATGACCCGGGGCGAAGTGGCGGAACGGCAGACGCGGCGGTCTCAAACACCGCTTCCCGCAAGGGAGTGTGGGTTCGAATCCCACCTTCGCTACCAGCGACGGAGGGACCGCTGGCCGGACGGGCGCTCGGGCGCGCGTGCGCTCGATGTCGGTGCCCGTGCCTCCAGGGGGACCGCCTGCCCGCCGCGCGCGCACTCCGGTGCACGTGCCCTCACGGAGGCCACGCCGATGCACGAGGGGTCCCTTCCGGTTCCCCGGGGGACCTCGCCAGCGCCCGACCTGCCCGCTCACCGGGCACGCGCAACGGAGGGCCCGCTGGGCGGTCACCCAAGGAGGGCCCCGACGTCCCGGCCGTCATCCAGGTGATGTCTTTGCTCGATCGGTGGCTGGGGCTTCGTTGGCCTCGGGGCTAGCGGTGCGCAGGTGACTGGCACCCTCATGCGAGAGCCATGGCGCCGCCCGGTTGAGTTTCAGCAACCTTCGCCCGCGCGGTCGACACCCCGCCCCACAATCCCGTGGCGCCAGCCGCAGGCCGGCGCCATCAGGCCTTTGCATCAGCTAGTCGGAGGAACGACGTGACGTCCCTGTACCTCGTCACCCTTGGCGGGATCACCTTCTCCGGGAAGGAGGCCGCGCTGGCCGTGGTCGTGGTGGTCGTGCTGGCGGTCGCAGCCTGGCTCGTGGCGTCGCGGGTGCGGCGCGCTAGGCCCTGACCCAAGGGGATCCGCATATGCCGCGGCACAGCGCCGCGGCGTCGCGTCGCGCCGAGCACTGGCGATGGCTCGGGGGCCGTTTGCCCCCTCCGCGTCAAGTGGGCGTTGTCGGCCCGGCCGGCCCGCGACGGGAACCGAGGCGGGCCGCCAACAATCGCGTCAGCCGATGCAGGATACGTCCCCGTCGTAGCGGCCGAACCATTGGGCGATCTGGACGGTCCCACCCGTGAACGACGGCAGGCTGCAGTTGGACTGCGCGGCGGACTGCGTGCGCGCGCCGGGGATCCAGTTCGGGAGCTCGTACAGCGAGGATGTAGTCGAGGTGCCGCCGGTGATGACGCCCCACTGGTACGAGGTGGAGTAGATGCCGACCGCCGCGCCGGCAGCCGTGAATGCCGCCACCATCCCCTCGAGGTCGGCGGTGTTGTTCGCGAACGCGCCTGCGCCGCTCTCCCACGTGTTGCCCGTTTCGACGTCGAGCCACCACGGATAGGCCGATGCCACGGCTCCCGTAGCGGACTCAAACGTCGAGATGTCCGCGGTCGCGCGCTCCCAGCCGTAAGCCCACGAGCAGGCTTGCGTATCCGTCCCGTCGCAGGTGCCATACGGGCCACCATTACTCCCCTTCGCGGGCCAGTCCGAGATCTGGGCGATGACCTGCCCCGGGTCGGCGGTGTTGACATAGAGCGCGGCGGGCGGGAGCGCGGTGCCGCCGGCCGACGCTGTCGCCCATGCGAGCTCGTCGGCGAGACAGGGGTTCCAGTTGTTCGCGAGCCCATCGTTGACGCCAACGATCCCGAACGCCTGGCCGTGCGGGTAGGCACCGCCGCACTGGGGCCAGCCGATGTCGTAGCCGGACGGGCTCGACGACTGCGAGTGGCTGCCGCCCTTCGCCTCGGCGGCCGGCGCCGCGGCGGTTGCGAGGAGCGCGGCGGCCAGCACGGCAGTCGCCCAGGTGGCGAGGACGCGGGACACGGTCGAATGCCTCCAGAGGCTGGGGCGACGCGGGACGCTGCCTCTCGGCGACCGGCATCGCCGCAGACGATCCTAGGCCCTGCGCGTGCCCGTCGACAACCACCGCGTGATCCGGCCCCCTGGTGTTGACCCTCCGGCTCGCGCATTGACCGCCGTGGATACTGTCGGCGGAGGCTTCGATGGACCCTATCGGCGCACTGTTCGGGCTCCTGCACTCAATCTTCGCCTGGTTCGCCGGCCTCGCCCCGGGCGGGTTCGGGCTGCTGCTGATCCCGCTCGGGATCCTCGGCGGGATCGCGCTGCTGGCCGCCGTACGGCGCTGACGGCCTGCACGGCGCCAGCCCGAGGGAGTGGCGCCGCCTGCCTTCGCGCCGTCGCCGCCCGGGCCGCGGCGCGCACGCTGGTCCATGGCATCCTGACGGGGCATGACCGACACGTTCCCCGACTTCGACCTGTACGCCGAGCTGGAGGTCAGTGAGCGGGCATCGGTCGAGACGATCCAGGCGGCGTACCGCTCGCTGCAGCTGCGCAACCACCCCGACCGCGCGGGCCCGGAGGCCGGCGCGAGGGCCGTGCGCCTCAACGTCGCGCGGGACTGGCTGAGCAACCCGCAGCAGCGGGCCCGCTACGACGCCCACCTTGCGGCCCTCAGACGTGACGCGGGCGCGGAGGACAGGCGGGCGGGCGGCAGCCGGCAGGATGAGCCCCGACCCGAGGCCGACGCGCGCTCCGAGGCCGACGACCGCGCCGACAACGGAGACGCGCCTGGTCCCGGGAGGTCGCGCGCCGTGGGGCCGCTGCACGCCCTCCGGCATCACGTCAGGATCGACGTGCGGCGCCTCGGTCGGATCTGGCTCGCGGGGCTGGGGTTCCTCGGCGTGCTCGCCCTGATCCCCGAGGGCGTCACTCCCCTGGGCCTGCGCGCGGGGATCGCCGGCGCCATTGCGCTCGTCCTGCTGGGACTCGGGCTGGGGATGGGGCGCTCCCGTGACGAGCTCTCGATGACGGGCGTCATGGCGCGCTGGGCCGGCCAGCTGCTCGGCTGGGTGGCGCTCGGGGTGATGGCGCTCGA
>JAKAMV010000833.1 GCA_021812735.1 Chloroflexota bacterium
GAGGGACGCCGCTGATCCAGTCGCTGCGGATCACGACGGATCGCTCAAAGTCCACCACTCCACGGGACACGGCCCCCCAAGGCGTGACCGTGACGAGACACGTCTGTCCGGACTGTGGCTACGAGTGGGCCGATGGATACCCCGCGCCCGTCGCTGTCGACCCAGCTGTCATGGCTGCGGCGCTTGAGAAGCTCCAAAGGGAACGAAATGCGACAGCCGCGGCCTACTACCGCAAACGGCACGAGTAGCCACTGTTTCACTAGTCGCCCAACGGTCGCCCGATCCACGCGGCTCGCGGGGTGCCCCAAGATGCCCCGGCCTGCCCGTCCCGATCACCGCCGGTGTCCCGAGCGGCTGCCCAGTGTCGGAGCCAGAGCCCGGCGCAGCTGCACCGGAGACGACCCGAAGGAGCGCAAGACTGGTCGGGGCGAGTGGCCTGGCGCCGACATGAGTGACGCAGATCACGTGCTCAGATTCGTGTGTGAACGGCAGGGCGTGTTGGTTCGAATCTGGCGAGCGTCGCAACACCCATGAGCCTGGGGAGTTGCGATGGGTCGTCGAGGACCGACATCCGGCACGCCCGGGCCGAGGGGGACGCCCTCGGCAATCAGCTTCGGGAACGCCTCACGCTGCGCGTGGCCCGGGCTTGCCGCCCGTGATCACCTCCATTCCCCTCGTTCCCGCGAAGCGGTACTCACCGCGCTACCTGTCCGAAGACGAGCGCGTGCACCTGGCCGACCTGCGCTCTGAGCGGCGCACGATGCGCGACATCGCCGCCCTGATGGGCAGGTCCCTCTCGACCATCAGCCGCGAGCTCGCCCGCGGCGCCGACACCGTCGGTCGCTACGGCCCGTTCGAGGCCCACCGGCGCGCCCTGGGGCGCCGCCGCCTGCACAGGCCGCCCGCCGGCTGCACCACGAGTTTCCCGACCAGCCCGAGCGCTGGCTGTGCGCCGAGACGATCTACCAGGCCGTCTATCGGCCTGACCTCGGCGGCCTGCCCCGCGAGCTCCCGGGGCGGGTCCTGCGGCTCCGGCGCCGTCACCGCCTTCGGGGCCGGGACGCCCGGGCGCGACGCGCGGGCCCGCTCACCGGCACGACCCGCCCCTTCCGCCGTCGACATCGCCACCTTCCTGGACTCCATCCTGGTCCACGACCTCCCCCGGTCATCTGGGAAGGGGACGGCGAGCCGGGCAGCCGGAGGGGGGACGTCATGCGGCGTTGGATCGGCATCCTGGTCACGGCCCTGGTGGCGGGCTGCGCCGGGGGGGCGTGACCCAGCCGCCCGCCTCGCCCTGGCCGGCGCGGACCGCGTCGCCGAGCGCCGCGGGCGCAATGGAGGCGCCCAACGGCGACCTGGCGCCGCGGTCCGACGCGGCCGACCGGACGGTGGCGCGGGGCGCGCGCGAGCGGCCAGGGGACGTCGGCTATGCCGAGTCGACGACGATGATCTGGGCGATGGCGCTCGCTGCCGTTGGCGCCGTGAGTGTCGGGCGATAGCCGGGCTCGCTCCAGTCCTCGCCACGCGCGATCCACACGCTCCGGGCGCCGATGTTCACCGCGCCGGCGATGTCGGTCGTCGGTCGATCCCCGACGACCCAGGCACCATCGAGCGTGGCGCCACACCGCGTGGCGACCGCCCGGAAGAGTTCGGCGTGTGGCTTTGCGAACCCAATGACCCTGGAGACGCACCAGCCGTCGACCAGTGCGTCGAGGCCGGCCGCGACGATCTTCTTCGACTGCGCGCTTCCACCGTTCGTGCCGATGCCGATCCGAAATCCACGCCGACGAAGATCTCGCAGGCCTTCGACCGTTTCGGCGTCACACCGATATCGCGTCATCTGATCCCGCCAGTAGGCCTCGACCATGTCCTCGACGGAGTCGAGGACGCCAAAACGCTCGCGAGCCCGTTCAAAGAGGCCAGATCGCGATGCGAGGCCGTCCTCATCGGCCGCCTGGAGCCACCTGAGGCCCTCGGCTCCGAGCGATCGGCTGTCGGCGAACGATTCAGCCCACTCGAGGAAGAACCGCTCTCGGTCGACGAGCGTGTTGTCCAGATCGAAGATCACCAGGGTGGCCAAGCCGTCCGCCTCCATCTGGGACCGTCCATATATCACCGGGCGCCCCCGAGGCCCGCAACAGCACGACCCGACGCCACGGCGATCCGGAGAGCCCGGCGAGCGAGACGCTTGAAGCTGCGCCCGTGGGGATGATTCGACCGTGCGGCCCCTTAGGTCACGGCGGCCGAGCGCTGAGCTGGTGCGACTGCTCCCCTGTGGCGGTGCGATGGCTAACGCGCGATCTGACCGGAGTCGCTCCTCACCTCGCGGGCCAGCAGGTGAAGCGAGAAGTGCGGAGCGCGCTCCTCGGCGATCCGCGCGGCCTCGATCGCGGTGCCCGCGAGCGAGACATCGAATCGGGCATACGCGCCCAGCGGCCCCTCGACGCCGAGCACAAGAACGTCAGCGAACCCGGCAGCGATGAGCTCCTCGCGCAGCTCGGTCGGGTCGTGGTGGTAGGTCGCGAGGTCGTAGCTGTCCCCCTGCGCATGCTGACCGTGTTCGAGGACTTGGAGGAGGTAGTCGTGCGTCCCCGGGTCACCGAGCTGGCCCCTCGCCGCACGGAGGCTCGGCTTGGACCACCGCGAGATCGCCGCGACCACGACGACCCCGCCAGGCGCGACGCAGCGGAGGGCTTCGCGGAGCGCGAGGAGACGATCAGACGGCGAGGGGAGGTGGTAGAGGGGGCCCATCAGGAGCACGGCATCTGCCGACTCGCTCTCGTACGGCAGATCGCGGGCGTCACCGACTGCCGCACTGACCCCGCGGGCCTGCGCCTGTTTGACGTGCTTGGGCACGGGGTCGAGCAGGGCCACGTCGTAGCCGCCGTCCTGGAGGCACCGTGCGTAGCGCCCGGGACCGCCGCCGACGTCGAGAACGCGCGCCGGCGCGGGCGGCAGCCATCGGCCGAGGAGCTCGAGCGTCCGCTCCCACTCGACGCGGTTGCTGGCGTCAGCCATCCGCCTGTCTTCGTCTCCCGCCTCGTAGACGGAGACGACCTGATCGCTCACCTTCGATCGCCCCTCACGATGGCCCCCGCTCTCTACGCAGTACCGGGATCCTACAGGCCCGAGGATCCGTGGATCCCGGGTGTGTCGAGGGCCGCCCTCCAGCTAGAACGCGCACAGCGTCACCACCCGTCCCTACCCGAGCGCCTCGCGAATGCGCCGCGCCGTGTCGGCGGCTTCGGTCTCACCGACAAGCCACTCATGCGCGAACACTCGCTCGATCAGCGCGCCGCCACTCGGCGGCATCCCCGCGTGCCTCGGCATCAGGTGGACGTGCAGGTGGGCCAGTGACTCGCCGAAGGCGAACACGTAGATCCTCTCGGGTGCGAGGACCTCGCGCATGGCCGCCATCAGCCGCTGCGCGACGACGCCGAAGTCAGCGGCCTCGGCCGGGTCGAGGTCCGCCATCGCGGTGACGTGCCGCCGGGGCTTGAGGATCAGGTAGCCGCGGACCATCGGCGGGATGCAGTGGTCGGCGACCCATGTGTCAGTCCGGAGGATGGTGTCCCCAGGAGGGACGATCCGCAGGGCGTTCACGTCGCAGGCGAGGCACGCCTCACCCGACGGGCCGGGGTTACTGCCCATCGCGTGTGGACCCCATCCGGCAGGAGGTGGAGGTGGTGGTTGACTTCAGTGGTGGCGTGACGCTCCACGTACCAGCGAGACGTGCCCGGGGCGCTTTGCGCGGTTCGCGCCGGACCAACGATCCGTCGGTCACGTCGTCGGGTGACCGATGCCGGGGCTGCGACAAGGCTGTTGCCTGCGTCGCAAGAGCAGGTAGGCACAACATGTAGCGATGAGCGGTCATTCGGGCAGAGGGCCTCCCACCCGAGCGGCCAGCGAGGCGGCGGTGATCCCGCTGGCGTTGAGCACCCGCTGGGCAAGGCAGTCCGCCGCGGCGAGCGCGACCAGCACATCCTGGATGCCCGGGTCGGCTCGGGCGAGAGCGGCTCGTCGGCTCATCGCCTCGATGACGGCCTTGGCAT
>JAKAMV010000096.1 GCA_021812735.1 Chloroflexota bacterium
GCCCCTGATTGAACCCGTCAGGCGATCAGCACGTCGACGCCGATCTGTTCGGCGATGTCCAGTACGTCGGCCAGGAGCGCCGCCACCTCCGGCGTGTCGAACGTCTCGTCGGGCCGCAGGCCTCCCACGAGGAGCTGTCCCTCGGCCGTCCGTCCGGCGCAGTCGAGCGCGATGAGGACACGGACGGCGCGCTCGAGCGGCAGGACGACCCGAACGGAGCGCAGCGATCCATCCAGAAACTCGGCCTCACGCGTCAGAATGTCGAGCCCTCCGCCGGCAGCCATATCGCGCAGGTAGGCCTCGTTGTCCTCCGCCTGGGCCGCGCTGGCGCGATCCCACACGTCGTCGATGATCTCGAAGGCGAGATGGATTCGAGTCTCGAGGGACTTCATCGATCGATCTCCCGGTGCGGGGGCCGATGGGTCCGGCCCTGTGCCGCGGTGAGTCTCAGGGGCTCGGCCCAACCGTCAAGCGGGGCTTCAGCACAAATGGGTGCGTGCCGGCACCGCTCCCAGCCGGCCTGGCCGCCACGGATGCCGACGAGCTCAACCTCGACTCCCCAACGCCGGCTACCTGCCGCGAGGTGTTTGCCCGCCTACGTGCCTGCGCTCGCTGCAGAACACGCGTCGCGCGTTGCGTTCCATCTGGAAGCGACCCGCTACCCGTGGCGAGTGCTGGCGTTGATCCGCCGATACGGGCTCGAAGCGGGTGCGGCCCTCAATCCGGCGAGCTCGCTCGACGCGCTCGGTAGTCTCGCGGGCCACCTCGATTACGTGGTGCTCCTCACCACGGAACCGGACGCGATGGGTGAGGTGCTGCTGCCCGGCATGGTCGAGCGCATTGTGGAGGCCCGTCGGCGCATGCCGAACGGGCCCCGTCTGCAGGTTGACGGGGGCGTTACCACTGAGAACATCGGGATGCTCGTGAGAGCTGGGGCCCGGGACATCGTCGTCGGGCGATCGATCACCCGGACGGGGGACTGGGAAGCAGCCGTAGCGCAGCTCCGCGCGGCGGCTGGATGATCGTCCACGTGACACCGGCGACGGGGCTGGAACCCGGACGCAGCTGCGTCAGGCGGAAGCTGTGGTCACCTCGCGTGAGCGACTTGGCGCATCCGTCAGCGCTGCCGCAGCGACGTTCTATGTCGGTCGCATCGGTCTGGCTTGACCCGCCCTGGGACGTTCCTGCAGCTGTCAAGAGCCATTCAGGGCCCGGAGGTCGTCCCGTAATGAGCGGAAGACCTCGCGCGTGATGTAGCCGTTCGAGCAGCGCGGGATGGAGCAGCAGCCCCACGACACCGACGTGAAGGCGCTCCTGCGCATCGCGGTGGTGTGGGGTGATCGACTGCGGGCGGAGGTCCGAAGGCCCGGGGAGGTGGCGCTTGTCCGCGAGGACGATCCGCTGTCCCGGTTCGCAGGCGCATTGACCGACATCTACCCAGCGGGCGAGCTCGACGAGCTGCGGCGCGAGTGGATCTGACCGTCCTCGACGCCGGAGTCCTCATCGCCGTCCTCGACAACAGGGACGGCCACCATGTCGCGGCGATCGTGGCTGTGCGCTCCGCTCTCGACCGCGGCGACGCGCTCGTGCTGCCGGTCTCGGCCTACGCTGAGACCCTGGTGGCGCCCCATCGACGTGGCCGAGAGGCCGTCGCGACCGTCGACGCGTTCGTGGACGCGCTGCCGGCCACCGTCGAATCCGTCACTCGCGCCATCGCTACTACGGCCGCCGAACTCCGCGCCAGGCACGCGGGGCAACTTCGCTTGCCAGACGCCCTTGTCATCTCGACGGCGCTCGTGCTCAGCGCCGGGCGCATCGTCACGACCGAACGCGGACTAGCCGCCGCTGCCGGTCACCGTGGAGGTGGTCGGGCCGTCAGAACCCGAGCAGTCCGGGCACGCCGTGGCGAGCGCGAGCGCAGGCGCCCTGAACTAGGCGCGGCGGCTGCTGGCCTGCCGCTCCTGCGGCCCGGTCGGCAGGTCTCGGAGCAACCGAAGCCCGACGGACTCGGAGGTTCGAGTCGCCGGTCGACCTGAGCGTAGTCGACGAAACTGATGGCACTGGGTCCGGAGATGTGCCGACCGCGCCGACTGCCGTCGTTACTCCCAGTCCCAGCCCGAACCGAGAGGCCGCCGCTGCGCCATCCCGCGAACATCGAGGCCGCGATGCAGACGGTCGTCAAGACGCGTGGCACTACGGCAGCGGAATGAACGAGTCCATGGGCCGGCCCTCGCGCGGCGCAACGCGCGCACGTAACGCGACGAGGTGCCAAGCAGCGTCAACTCCGCATCGCTCGCCGGGGTCATGCGCTCACTGCCCGTGAGTCAACTTCGTCGACCTGCTCGCGAGCGGTTGCGTAGAACCCCGCCCGCGATGATCCGGCTCGGCGTCCATATCCTGCTTCGGACGGCCAGGTCAGGCTCCCCCTGATCGGGTTGCTGGCCTCCCGGCGCCCGAGGCCGCCTCGGGACGGGCGAGGCGTGGCGCTTGCTGGTCCAGCGACGCGTGCGGCGACGTCTGGTCCGGCCTTTCGACCGTGGCGAGGCGCTCCCACACGCGCTCGACGTCCTGCAGGTGGAGGCGCATCTTGCGACGTGCTCCGGCGGCATCTCGGGATGCCACGCTCCGAAGGATGTCGCGGTGGGCGGCGAGAGCGACCGCGGCACGGCCGTGGAGGCGGAACGTTTCTCGGCGGATCCCCATCAACGAGTCGCCGATCGCGTCAAGCAGCAGGACGTAGAGCTCGTTATGCGTAGACATCGCCAGCGCGCGGTGGAACTGGACGTCCTCCCGCGACGCCGCCTCGTTGTCCTCGAGCACGGTCTCCATCGCGTCGCACAGGCTCACCAGCTCCTCGAGTTCGCCGGCCGTCGCCCGGCGCCCCGCGAGGCCGGCGACGTTGACCTCCAGCATCGCCCGCACTTCGTGCACCTTCCGATAGTCGATCGAAGAGCTGCCATGCAGGTAAAGCCTGAACGACTGCCGGACAGCCGCGGCCTCGACGGCCGCCACCGTCAGGCCCCGGCCCGGCCGCGCATCGATGATGCCCTTTCCCGCCAAGGAGCGGACTGCCTCACGGACCACCGTCCTCGACACGCCGAACTGCGCAGCCAGTTCGCGCTCGGTGGGCAGGCGGTCTCCGGGACGGAGGCCGCGCGACACGATCGTGTTCAGGAGCTCGTTCGCGACCCGATCGGAGAGTCGATCCTCCCGGTCGAGCTGAGCGAACGCAATCGGGGGGGCGGGGTCGACGGGCCCAGGAGCCGCCGGGCTCATGTTTTCTCGCGCAGTCGCCGACACGGGGTACTCCGAAGGGAGGCGGGGGGTCACCCCGCGGCTCGGTGGGCGAACCACATCGCCCACCGCAGCGGGGGAACGCGCCGCACGGCCCGCCTCCCGGCAAGCGCGTGGTCAGACGACCGCGTCACGCGGTCGTCGCGATCGCGGCCCTCGCATCCGCCACGCCGGCAAGCACCGAGTTCCACCCGTCGAGGAAGTTGTTTCGGAAGTGCTGGACAGGACCGAATTCCGCAAACTCCTCGGGCTCCAGGCCCCGCGGCGCAAGCGCCTTCCTGAAGTCCGGGAAGACGTCCAGCCGCCTCACGATACCCTCGTCAACGGGGGCGTGGATGGTGCCCTCGATCGGCGGATCCGCCGCGAGGATCTCCTCCACGGTACTGTAGTTGATCGTGGCCGCGCTGGCCGCCCCCACGAGCCCGGTGAAGTCGATCATCGTCCGCGCGCCGCCGAATAGGAGGGTCACCGGGTAGGAGCGCGCTTCGACGAGAGCTTGGCACCGGCGCGCCAGAATCACGCCGGCCCAGTCCACGTCGCGCGGGTTGGCCTCCATGCCCTCGGCTGCGGCCACCTTCTTCAGGTGGTCGTTGAAGATCCCCGTGATCGGGCTCATGTGGAACGGCGGCCTTGTCCCGGTCCGCTCGGTCACCCGGACGTACGTCTCGCATGCGTGAACGAGCTGCGCGAGGCTGAAGACCTCGGTGACGATCGTGGGGATCCCGGCCTCCACGAGCCGCTCGAACGCGTAGAACCCCGGGATCGTCGCCGGGATCTTCGGCGCCGCATTGGGCGAGATCTCGTGACCCTCGAGGGCCTCGCGGAGTATCCCATCGCCGTCCGTGTCGGTCTCCGGCGCGCCCTGAATGGAAACGAAGCCGGAGCGGCCGCCCGCCTGCTCGAACACAGGCATGAACCTGGGAGTGATCCGCGCGACGAGGCGCTGCTGGACGAGCTCGGCGGCCCGATGATCGTCGACTTCCTCCGCCGCGCACGCGGCGATGATCGGCTTGATCTGTTCCGGCGCGCGCTTCAGCAGCCCTCCGCCGTACGCCGGGTTGGTCGTACACCCGACCGCGCCCTGGTCGAGGGCGAGGCCGATCTCCTCGATGGTCGGATTGTTCACCCAGAGTCGCGTCGGCGTGGCCGCCTTGACCCGCAGGAAATACGACTCGCTCACGGTATCCGTCCTCTCCTTGACCTGCTCTCCTGCGACCCGCCCGTGCCGGTACAGCTGCGCGAACGGCCGATTCCTCCCTGATCCCTCACAGCGCGACCTCCGTTTGTGCGCGTGTCCTGCCCGTCCAGCTGTCGACTGTGACCGCGACGAGGATGACCCCGCCCTGGAACAGAAGCTGCGCGTACGCGCCGGCTCCAAGCAGCCCGAGGCCGTTGGTCAGGACCTGGAGCAGAAACGCGCCCACAAGCGTCCCGAGAATCGTTCCGCGGCCGCCCGCCAGGCTCGCGCCTCCGATGACCACGGCCGCCAGCACCGAGAACATCAGCGTCGATCCTGCGGTCGGGCTGACCGAGCTCACGAGCGAGAAATCGATGATGCCCGCGATCGCCGCGAGTATCCCCGAGATGATGAACGTGTAGACCTTGACTCGCGAGACTGGCAGGTGCGCGGCGCGCGCCGCGACGGCGTTCCCGCCGATGGCCGCGATGCGGAAGCCGAAGACCGTCCGGTGCAGCAGCACCCACATGATGACGAGCGCGATCGCGAGCCAGAAGATCTGGACTGGGATCCCGAATGGGTGACTGGTGCCGACGAACAGGTAGAGGTCGTAGGCCGGAAGGTTGCTCGACGGGCTGAACGCGACGTTGTTGCTGATGTAGAAGGTGATGCCCTGGAAGAGGTTCAGCGTACCCAGCGTGGTGATGAAGGAGTTCACATGGAGTCGCGTGACGATGAGTCCGTTTACCAGCCCGGCCACGCCGCCCACGATGATCCCGACCACGATGCTGACGACGAGGGGCAATCCCTGCGCCCAAAGCAGGCCGACCGTCATCGCGCAGAGGCCGTACGTCGAACCGACTGAAAGGTCGAGCTCCCCCGCGACGATCACGAGGGTCTCACCAAAGCCGACGATCGCGACCGAGGTCATGAAGAGCAGGATCGACGCGAAGTTGCCCATGCTGAAGAACACGCCGGTAGTCGCCTGGAAGATGACGCCGGCGACCAGGCTCACGCCGAGCAGGACGCCGAGGCGGGCGAAGAACTCTTTGCCCGCACGCCACATCTCGGCGGCGCGTGTCGACGGACGCTGCCCGTCTGCGTGCGTTTCCAGGGTCATGGCTGCTGCCCTGCCCGCTCGTTGGCGTCTGTCAGTGGCAGTCGTGACGGGTTGGCGCTCATGTCCTCCTGCCGATCTCCGCCGGCCCGCTCGCGCGGGTGGGAATCATTGCCCTCGGTATTGATCCGGTCGACCCACTGCGCGAGGCCGTCCAGCGTCTGTCCGGGAGTGAGCCGCAACGGCTCGGAGAGCCGGCCCCGAACCGCGACTCGTACGACGTCCGCGAGCTCGAAGACCTCATCGAGCTCCGGCGAGAACGCAAGGATCGCGTTCCCCGCGGCGACGAAGGCGCGCAACGACGCGATGATCTGCTCCCGCGTCTTGACATCGACCCCGCGCGTGGGGTCCTCGAGGATCAGGATCCTGGGCTCGGCGGCGAACGCCGAGCCGATCGCCACCTTCTGTTGCGTCCCCCCGCTCAGAGCGCCGATCGGTGCGGCGAGGCTCGGGGTCCGGATCTCCAGCATCTCGACGAAGGCGCGGGCACGGCGGTCCATGAGGGCAGTTCGGAGCAGTCCGACCCGGTTTCCGATCACCCGGGGATCGAGGCGAACGGCGAGGTTCGCACGAACCGAGAGGTTGGGGAAGAGGCTGCTGCCGCGGCTGCCCGGCACGTAGCATGCCTCGCGCCGGGACCGGCGCGGCAGGGCAACGGCCGTGCCGCGTGCCCGCCGCAGTCCGGCGATCGAGCGCAACAGCTCGCGCCCACCGCCATCCTCCTGGCCCGTGATCAGGAGCGCCTCTCCTTCGTGCACCGCAAGGTCGACGGCAGAGAATGCCTTCTCCCGTTCGTCGGTCCAGCCCCGCACGTCGACGATTGCCCTTGGACTGGATGCAGCAGTCACCGGCGCCTCGGATGTCGGAGGCAGCGCAGGGACTGCATCTACGGGAGGCGCCTCGTGCTCCGCGCGGTCGTCATCGAACGACGGAAGGGAGACGTTACCCGCGCGAGCCACGTTGACCGCGGCCGGGCCGCCCACGATGGCCTGGGCGATGCTGCGCGTCGTCGCGAGCTCGCCCTGGAACTCCGCCGCGACCACGCCCTCGCGAACGACAAGGACCCGGTCGCAGAAGCGGCCGAGGTCCGAGAGCCTGTGCGACACGAGCAGAACGATGGTCCTTCCCTGCTCCTTCAGCCGCTTCACCTCGCTGAAGAGACGGTCCGAGTCGGCGGCAGTCAGCGCCGAGTTGGGCTCGTCGAGCAGGACGATGCGTTTGTGGTGGAGCATCGCCCGCGCGATCTCCGTCAACTGCTGGACAACGAGCGAGCACGAGTCGAGCGGGCGGTCGGCCACCCCGAGCAGACCGAACTCCTCGGCAACCGCCCGGACCTCCGGCGACGGCCTTGGCCGGAAGACACGGCTCCCATCGGCACCGATTAGCAGGTTCTCGAGCACTGTGAGCGTCGGGAACAGCTGCAACTCCTGGTGGACGACTGAAACGAACCCTGGACGGTCGGCAAATGGGAGTTGCTGACCGTCCAGGGTCACGCTGCCGGCATCCTCGTTGATCTCGCCGGCGAGGACATGGATGAGGGTCGACTTCCCGGCGCCGTTCGGGCCCGCGACGCCGACGATCTCGCCCGGACCTGCGTGCAGGTCGAGACCGTCCAGCGCCGTGGTGCTTCCGAATCGCTTCACCAGTCCGGAGAGTTCGAGCACCGGGATGCCTCTACCTTCCTCTTGCCAATGTGGACGGCTTCCCGAGGAAGCGATGCCTACTGCGTCACGCCACTGTTGGGGATCTTCGCGTACAGCTGCAGCGCCGTATCGATGTTCGACGCGTTCCAGATGTCGGGAGTGACCCATTGGTACGGCGAGGAAGGCATGACGTGAGCGAGCAAGACGTTCGCGCACATGATCATCGCGTCGTACCCCTGCAGGTCGTAACGCTGGTCATTCGTGCCGATCAGCAAGTTCTGCTTGATCAGGTCCACGTACACGGCATTCAGGTTGAAGCCCATCCCGAAGACCTTGCCTTGAAGGTTGTTGCGCTGGATGAGCTGCGCGATCTGAACGCCGCCCCAGTCGGAGCTGTAGTAGAAGAAGACGTCAGGGTGAGCCGTCATGAAGCTCTGGAGCTTTGCCAGGACAGTGGCCGTGTCGAAACCGACCATGTAGGCATTCATTGGATCGCCGACGATCTGCACGTTCGGATAGGCTGCCTTCAGACCGTCGACAAATCCGAGCAAGCGGCCCTGCGCCCACGGAGCGGTTGCATCGCCAGTGATCAGCGCGACCTTCTTGCCGTCGAATGTCTGGCCGTTCTGCTGCGCCCATTGGATTGCGTATTGGGCGTTGATCTTGCCCATCTGGAGGGCACTGGCCATGGACACGGTGTCAGGATTGTCGTCCGTCATCGAGGTCGCGATGCGCGCAGAGTCTGGTGAATCCGCGTTGATCGTGAAGACGGGGACGCCGGCACCCATCATCGTCTTGATGAGATTGTTGAAGGCGCCCGGTGGGTTCGGGTCGATCGCTGCGCAGTCGTATTGGTTGCTGGAGAAGCCGGACTGGATTTGGCCGATCTGCGTCGTCGGGTCAGGATTCGGGGTGCCGATCACAGTCGTGTTGACCTTGATCCCGTACGTCTGCTCGATGAGGTCGGCTGCCTGTTTGGCTCCGGCGCCCAACTGAGCCGACGCACCCGCGATCGTGATGTACGGGTACGAGATGACGAAATTCAGAGACTGCTTGTTCTGGATCTTGGTGGCGATCCGGGGTGAGACGGTGAAACTGCCCCCGGTGTAGGTCATCGTGGTCGATGAGCCCGCGGCGGCCGCAGGCGCAGGAGAGACAAGAGGTTGCGAAACCTCGGCGGGCGTTGTCGATGTCGAAGACACTGGCTTTCCGAAGCCAAGCCCTGCCAGGGATCCGAAGGTGACACCAGCGGACGGACCTGCCGCTGCAGAAGCGGCTGCCGAAGCCGCCGCAGACGATGCGGGCGTCGAAGCCGCTGTAGACGGCACGGCGATCGATGCCGGCGCGGAGGATTGTGCGGGGGCGACCGTCGCGGCGGACGAGCACGCCCCAACCAGGACGACGACCATGGCGGCGACTACGGCAGCCACGCCGATCTTTGGTTGCTTCATGGACTCGGTGCTCCCCTCATACTTCGTGAAGGTCCCGGTGAGACCAGCGCCAGCCGGTCCTCCTCAACAGGTCAGTCGGGCCTCAGGGCACCCCTCCTTCTTGTCCACCTGAATGTCCTTCTCGTGGACCCGTCCTCGGGCAATCGATGCCTATGCCGGGGATCCGTCCGTCACCCATGCGACGGCGCGCCCAGGTCCCCCCGAGGAGCGCGCGATCTTGACGGGCAGGAACTGGAACCACGACCCGACCGTGGGCACGGACGAGAGGTTCGCGAGGGCCTCGATGAAGACCATCCCCCCGCCGAGGCCGATCACATGGACTGGTGCGCCACCCTCCGCTGGCCCCATGCTGGGTGCGTCGGTACCGATGCATCGGACCCCCCGATCCAGGAGCAGTCGAATGCAATCGACGCTCGGGGCGGGCCATCCGGCAGCACGTTGGGTCACCAGGACGTCGTGCGCGTACGCCAGGCCATCCGCACCGGCCTTGTAGTAGCGACGGTCCCAGTCTGAGCGCAGGAGCAGGATGTCTCCCCCAGACAACCTGCGACCAAGATCCTCTTCGAGCGCCTCGATGTGACCGGGCGTCACGAGGCGACTGGCGCCCGGGCTGCTGGAGATCTCACCCGTCACGTCGAGGCACACCGCACTCCCGCAGAATGTCTCGACCGGGATGTCATCACCGCAACGCGCGTCGCCTCCGCCCGGAGCCCGATCCGGTAGGAAATGCGCGGGCGCATCGAAGTGTGTCCCGATGTGCTCGTCCATGACGAGCACTTCCGTGAAGTAGGGGCCGCACCCGCTGGTCCAGACCTCGGGGCCGCTGGCCTTCTCTTCGTACCAGTTCCACGTTCTTCGGACGAACGGCACGTGCCCGGGCCACGTGGCCGGAAATCGCTCGTCGATCGTGAGCGTGAGGTCAATCGCCCGGTAGCCATTGAACATGCGCCGTCTCCCCGTTGTCGACGTCCGCTCGATGGGAGGAGGGACCGCCGTCAGTGAATGTGGAGCCCGCCGTTCACGTCGTACGTGGAACCGGTGACGTAGCTCGCGTCGTCGCTCACCAGGTAGGAGATGACGGATGCGACCTCCCGGGTGTTGCCGAGCCGGTGCATGGGGATCGAGGCGAGGACCTCTTGCTCGCGCTCCGGCGAGAGCTTGCCTGCCGTGATGTCCGTGGAGATGAGCCCTGGCGCGATGGCGTTGACCGTGATGCCGGTCGACGCGAGTTCTCGCGCCAGCGCCCGGGTGAATCCCTGGATCGCCGCTTTGGCGGCCGAGTAGTGCACGCCGCCGAACACGCCGCCACCGCGCTCGGCTGAGACGGAGGACATGTTCACGATGCGCCCCCGGCCCTCGCGGAGGAGCAGCGGCAGGACGCGGTGAGTCACCAGGTACGAGCCCCGAACGTTCACGTCGAACACCCTCGCCCACTCCTGTGGCGTGATGTCGAGGAAGCGGAACGGGGCCGTCACCCCGGCGATGTTGACGAGCGCCTCCACGGGCGGGAGTTCGGCCTCTACACGGGCGATCCCCGCGTCCACGGAGGCCTCGTCGGTTACATCGACCTGGATCCCTACGGCCCGGACGGCGCAGCGCTCCGCGATCTCCTTCGCCGCATCCTCCGCGAGCCCGCCATCGATGTCGAGAATGGCGACGTTCCATCCGCCTTCGGCGAGCCGGCTCGCGGTCTCTCGCCCGATGCCCCGCTTCGAGCCTGCCCCCGTGATGACAGCAGTACGCGGCCGAGACATACGATCCTCCCACGAAGTTGGTATGACAATCATACAAACAGGCGTCAACCCCGCAGCGCCTAGTCGACGGCTCCGCGGAACATGGGCATGCCTGAAACGCCGGGGCGGAGACGGAGCAGACGTCCTACGTACACTGCCCCCTCGGTCGCTCCGGCCTTCGACCCAAGGTCGGTGAGGTACAGATCGGCGTTTTCGAACACGCAGTTCGACAGGGTCGTGCCGCCGAGATCGACGAACCGACAGCTCGAGCCATCCGCCGAGACGACGTGGAACCCGCCGGATGAGAGCGTCGCGATGTAGAGATCACCGTTGTCCGCCACCGCGAGGCCGTCGGGAACCGCACGCTCGTCGGGGAACGTGTAGACGTCCCGGATCTCGCCGTCCGGCGTGCGCCGACGGACGCGCCGGGTGTATGACTCCACCCAGACGATGCTCCCGTCCGCTTCGCCGACGATCCCGTTGGGATAGGACCTGCCCACTTCGACGAGAACGCTCGCCCGACCATCGCGGTCGACGGCACAAACGAACCCGTCGTCCGGGCGGTTGTCCGGATCCCATCGCCCGGGATCGGTGAAGTACAGCCGACCGTCACGCCCGAACACGATGTCGTTCGGCATATTGAGGTTCCGACCGCCGACCTGCGCTGCGACCGTGTGGACCGTGCCGTCGGGCGCAACCTTCTGAATGGCGCCCGGACCGAAGTCGTGAGATCGATACGGCCCGACAGCGCCGCCGTTGTTGGCAACGTAGACGTAGCCGTCTCCGCCGAGTACGGTGCCGTTCGGGCCGCCTCCCACGTTCGCGTATGTGCCCGACGTCCCGTCCGGACCCCAGACACCGAGCGCACCGTCGTAGCACTGGCAGAAGACGCACCTGCCGTCGCCCAGGACGGTCGGACCCTCTGCGTGGCCGATGCCCTGCACAAGAACCTCGGGCTCCATGGTCTCCTCCTTCGATCCCAATCGAGAGAACCGTCGATCCGTGGCCTCTGCGTCACGCAGCCCGCCGGTCATCGCGACGTCACTGCGCGTGCGGCCGCGAGTACTGCGTGCGTCATGTTCTCCGCGCTCGCTCGACCTTGGCCCGCGATGTCGAACGCCGTCCCGTGATCTACCGAGAACCGGAGAAACGGAAGGCCGAGGGTCAGGCTCACGGTCCCGTGGAAGTCGATCGCCTTGCACGGAGCCGCCGCCTGATCGTGATAGAGGGCTAGCACCACGTCGTAGCGTCCCTCACGGGCCTGGAAGAACACGGCGTCGGCGGGAATGGGGCCCGCCACTTCCATCCCTGCCGCCCGCGCACGCTGAACCGCCGGCGCAATCTTCTCGACCTCCTCGCGACCGAAGAGGCCCTCCTCGCCGGCGTGAGGGTTGAGGGCCGCGACAGCAATGCGGGGGTGCTCCAGCCCAATTTGGCCGGCCCGGGTCGAGAAGCGTTCCAGAGCGATGAGGATCCCCTCTGTGGTGACCTGTTCGATCGCGTCGCGCAAAGAGAGGTGGCGCGTGAGGAAGAGCACCCGGAGGTTCTCCACCTGGAACAGCGTGAGGGACCATGGCGCTCCGGTGAGTCGTGCCAACGGTTCGGTGTGTCCCTCATGCCCGAGCCCGGCAAGGCTGAACGCGTACTTGTTGATCGGTGCGGTAGCGAGGACATGTCCACCTGCGTCGGCACAGAGCCTGACGGCCTCCTCGATGTACGCGTACGCGGCGCGCCCCGCCGCCGCGGTCGCGACGCCGAGCGGCAGATCGGCGTCGCACGACGGGACGTCCCACACGCGGACTGCTTCCTCCGCGGCGTCCGGCTCAACCTCGCGGGCGTTCCGCAGTTGTGCGGGCAGGCCCACCTGACGAGAGATGCGCGCCAGGTGCCGCAGATCGCCGACGAGGAGAACGTTGGCCTCGGCGCGAACGCGGGGGTCGAGTGCGCTGGCGAGGGCGATCTCTGGACCAATCCCCGCGGGATCTCCCGTCGTGAGGACGACCGTGGGTCTCGTGCTGCCCACCCGTGAGATACCGGTCACCGCTTCACCTCCGGGAAACCCGCTCCACATCATTGCTGTCGAGGTGTGCGAGGAGACTGACCGCGTGTGCCAGCCAGTGCGGCTCCCCTCGCGAGCCCGACTTCAGCACACACATCGTCTGGTCCAGCACGCCGCCGATGAAGCGGACAACGGGCGATGTGGGCCACGGCTCGGTGAGGATGTCCAGCCGGGTGCAGTCCGCCAGTCGCATGAGCGAGGAAGCAAGCTCACCGCCGATGACGACGAGTCCCACGGGCCGGGCTCGTTCTACGAGTCCGATGGTGATGGCCGCTAGGGCGCGGGCGGCTTCGGACTCTTGTCGCCTCACCGGGCGTGAAGGGTCGGCGGTCGTGAGAGCGAGGGTGCGGCCGGCCCGAAGGTACGCCGCCCAAGCCTCCACGTCCTCGTCCTTCGGAGCCCCCGCGAACACGTCAAGGGATACGACGTTTCCGCCACCCTCGGCGAAGGCTGATACTTGGTCGAGGGTGGCCTGTTTCAGGCTGTCGGTCACGATCAGAACGCCGGGGCGTTCGGCATCCACTTGGCCCGCCGCGCTCGCGCGCAGCCACGCATCCGCGAGGCCGTAGGATCCGACGAGACTGAACGCAACGCCGCCGACGGCGACAGACATTGCTGCCGTCGCGACGCGGTACAGGTCCGATGGCGTCGCGCCGTCGCACACGACGTGGCCTTGGCCAA
Organism: Chloroflexota bacterium; assembly: GCA_021812735.1. The sequence goes on from JAKAMV010000096.1 coordinate 13,156, forward strand.
GCGCGGCTCGCAGCCTATCGGCGAGCGCTGACCCTCGAACAGCATCGAGGCCGATGGTCGCGCAGTTGGGCACGAGATCCGCGATGACCGCCGACCTTGGGACGTCGACGGTCCCAGGCGGAAAGGCATGTGTCACCGGTTCGCTGCCCGCACGCTGGACGCCACCGAGCGTCCGGATGCCGAAGGCCGGTGCCGCGGCTGCGATCAGGAGCGGTCCCCCGAGCGATCCGCCCCAGGCATCCAGCTCCGCCGCAATCGGGCCCCGCAGGTAGGAGTCGACGCGCTTGTACATCATCGCCTCGGACTCCGCGACAACGGCCAGGACGTCCTGGATGCGACGGCGCGCCGCTGCCTCATCGACGAGCCTGGAGCACGTGTCGACGACGAGGGCTCGCACGCTGCGTGGGCGCGGAACGGCATGATCCCAAGCGATGACGCGAACGCCTTCCGCGTGTCGACGTGCCTCTCCGGCGAGGGCAACGGCGCCCGTGAGATCGTCGCTGAGCGCCACGATCGACGACTCGCGCCGTATCACTGCCTCTGGCTGCGGATTCGTCACGCTATCCAACCGCCACCTCGGCCCGCCACCGTCCAGACCTACTGCACCTATCGCCCGCCACGCGCACCCGCGAGGCGACAGTATAGCGTCTTGCCTCGTTCATGCAACATTCTGCCGTGCTATCTCGCACTACGTCGTTTACGATGAGAGACGCGGGCGAGGATAGCAGCTTCAAGTGGGGGCGCCGTCGTCGACGGAGGCCCCTCAAGGTCTGTTACGAGCACGAACGGCAGCATAAGGCTTGATCCCTGGAGGAAGCCGGCTACAATCCAAGAAACGACAACATCCGGCAGAGTCAGTCACAAGCACACAGGCATGACCGTGAGTCCCCCTCGACAACATCCCTTCGGCCCCGTACCCGTCAGCGAGCAGACCGTTCGCGCGCTCCGCGGAGTGCTGTCGCCCGGTCAGATCTCCATCGACGCTGTCTCGAACGCCGCATATGCGAGAGATGCGTTTCCGCTCGCGATCAAAGCCGCTGCCGACGGCAAGAGCGGGCCGCCGGTCGTCGTGTGGCCGGAGACCACGCGGGACGTCGTCGCCATCGTGAACGTGGCCCGTGCCTCTGGCGTGGCGCTCGTGCCGTACGGTGGGGGGTCCGGGATCGTCGGGGCGGCTCTCGACCCTGTCCAGGGCGTCGTGATGGACATGAAGCGCATGCGGACGGTCATTGGCGTCGACCTCGTCTCGCAGACGGTGACCGTGCAGCCGGGCATCCTCGGCGACCGCCTGGAGATCCTCCTCAACGCTCAGGGACTGACCACGGGACACTACCCCCAGAGCCTCCGGTCGTCGACGGTCGGGGGCTGGGTCGCACACCGGGGCGTCGGAACGTTCAGCACGAAGTACGGCAAGGTGGACGATCTCGTCGTCTCGATGGAGGTCGTCCTCCCGAACGGCGAGATACTGCGTACACGCACCGTACCCCAGTCCGCCGCGGGACCAGACCTCAACCGGCTCTTCTTGGGCTCCGAGGGCGCCCTCGGCGTCATCACGGAGACGACCCTGCGCGTGTACCGGTTACCGACCGCACGAGCGAAGCTCGCGCTTGCCTTCCCGGCTCTCGATGACGCCCTGACCTGGATCCGAACCGTGGTGCAGCGCGGCGCTGCGCCCGCCGCGTGCCGCATCTACGACACTGCAGAGGCCGGCATTGCCTTTCCGGAGCTCTTGCTGCGAGATCCGCAGGTGCTCGCGATTGCGGTGGCAGAAGGTGACGAAAGGACCGTCGAGGCCGCCAGGGTGGGCCTGCTGGAAGAGGCCCACGCGCTCGGCGCGGATGCGGTCGACGCTCGGGTCGTCGACCTCTGGCTGCAACGGCGGTTCAACACGGCCTCATTCGTCCGCACTCTGATGGCGCACGACGGCGTCGTGGATGCGCTTGAGGTGGCGAATGAGTGGTCCCGTCTCGCCGACACGTACCGTGGGATGAAGAGCGCGATGGAGCAAGCCGCAGGCCCTCGGGCACGCGTCTATGGCCACGCGTCCCACTTCTATCACACGGGCGCCAACCTCTACCTGATATTCCACGCCTTTGCCGAGCCCAGCACCGCACTCGCCGAACGGTACGAGGCGGTTCTCGGCGCCGCGTTCGACGCGTGCCACGCCGCGGGGGGCACGCTCACCCATCACCACGGCGTGGGCCGCAGCAAGGGGCGCTGGATGATCGACGAGCTCGGCCCCGCGGGATTCCGGCTGCTCGCGTCAGTCAAGGCGGCGCTGGATCCGACTGGCTTCATGAACCCCGGGACGCTCGGCCTCGAGACCGCCATCGTGCCGTGAACGATCCGTTCCGAGAGCAGCCCGAGCAACTCGAGCGATGTGCGTACTGCCACGATCAGTGCATGTCGGCGACACCGGAGGTCATCGCGACCGGAAGCCAGGCGCACGTCGTCTCGCGCGTGGCCGCGGTGGCGCGGTTGCTGGAGGCTGGGAGAGTCAGGTGGTCCGCCTCTTCCGGTGCGCCCTTGTTCTACGGGCTGAACGACGGCTGGCAGCAGGAGTACTGCATCTTCTCGGGTGAGGGGCAGCGGATCGAGCCGTATCTGCGTCGCTTCCGCCACCACGCGGTGACTCGCGGCGTCGCTCCCGTCGCTGTCGCCGACGCACTGTCCGCCGCGCGCGCGACCGGAAACGTATTCGGGCTCGAGCGCTCTCGGCAGACGACGACGAGACTGACGGGAGGCGGCGTCGCGTTCGTTCACGATGCCGCGACCAGAGCCCTCACGCCCCACGTGGTAAGCGCCGCCCACGCTGTTCTCGAGCGCGCGGAGGGCCCCGTCATCGATCTTGCCGTGGAGTCGGGCGGCATGATCGAGCTTGATCTGGGTGAGGAGGAACTGGCGCGCGATGCGGCCGCCGCGGTTGCCACCGTCGTCGCCGCGAGTGGGGCGACTCTCCTCGTCACGACCGACGCCGTGCTCGCCTACGCGATGCGGCTGGCGTACCCGTTCCTTGGCGTGGATTTGGCGATCCCCGTGCTGCACTTCGCGGAGTACCTAGTCGATCATCCTCCGAAGACGACCGCCGGAAGGCCGACAAGCGTGGTCTTCCATGACCCGGCATGGCTGTCCCGCGGCCTCGGCGTTATCGACGCGCCAAGGACGGTCATCCGGCGCGTGGGCGGGGTGCAGCTGCTCGAGGCCGCGTCGTCCGGACGTCTCGCAGGGAGCGACGGACCGCTTTGGGGCTATCCGGATTCGACGGTTGCTGCTGCCATCGCGGCAGACCGGATGGAGGAACTTCGGACGACGGGTGCGGAGCTCATCGTGACGGCTTCTCCCTACAGCGAGGCGAACCTCAGCGCCGCGAGCGGAGGCGACATCGAAGTCGTCGATCTCAGCCAGTTTCTCGCTTCACGTTTGGACGTTGACGGGTCGTGCACATGACCCCTGGAGACGGTTGAGGTGCCTGCTGCAACCTCCGCGCTTCCTTTCGAACGTCGGAACCGCATCCTCGGGTTCCTGCAGTCGCAGGGTGTCGTTCGCACTGCCGCGCTCGCCGCCGCGCTCGGCGTCGACATCGCGACGGTCCGGCGAGACCTGCGCGCGCTGTCGCAGGACCATCCGATCCGGATGGTCCACGGCGGCGCGACGCTGACCCACCGTGCTCCGGGCGTCCTCCAGGAGTTTGACCTCCGGACGAAGCAGGTAACGAACCTCGGGGCCAAGCGCACGATCGCGCGCAAGGCCGCAGGTCTGATCAACGATGGCGAGACGATCGCGCTCAACGCCGGGAGCACAGTAGCTCTCGTACTCGACTACCTGCCCCCGGGCCTCAGCGATCTCACGATCGTGACGCTCGGACTCAACATCGCTGTCCGGGCGGTGGCGGTCCCCTACGTTACGGTCTTCTTGCCCGGCGGCTACTACCGACGGTCCTCCGAGGCACTGACGGGTCCCACCGCTGTTCGCGTGCTCGAAGGCATCCACGTCGATCGCGCGTTCCTGGGCGCGGTCGCGGTCGACATCGACGCCGGGTGGACGCATCCATCGCATATCGAGGTCGACACGAACCAGCTGCTCGTGCGGATCGCCGCGCACCCCTATCTCCTGGCCGACAGCACGAAGTTCGATCGTGTTTCGTTCGCGAAGGTGTGCGACCTGCGCGACTTCGAGGCTCTGATCGTTGATGACGAGCTGCCTGCGCGGTATCGCGAATGGGCCGAGGCGCACGACGTCGCCATCCTGTAGCGGTCAGCCGGGTCAGAGCGGGCAGAGCGTGAGGTCGATCGACTCCGTCGTCGTGGCCGCGGAGCCGGTGCCGTTCTTGGGCCATCTTGCGGTGAGTTCGATCCTCGCGGGTTGACAGGGCAGACCCCGTGTGAGCATCAGCGTGCCCGTGAACAGGCGCCAGGCACCGGCATACGGGTAGACCGCGGATGTGCCCGTCGCGAGGGACACGCGTGCTGTGTCGACTCTTCCGCTGGCCAGGGTGACCGCGGCAGCGAGCCGGACGACGTCCTGGCGCACGAGCCCGGAGACGACCACCACGTCTGGGGTAGCCGCGGTCGCCACCGGTGTTGCGCCCGGGAGGGGTGTATCGGACTCCACGAAAGGCGGGCAATGAACCGCACAGGGACGTTCGTGGAGGCGCTGACGGTTGTCGTCAAGTGGCCTGATGGCAACTCGCCATGTCGACGTGTGCCCGGAGCCACCGCCGCCGACCCTCGGTGGCCACACCACGGCCTACCTCCTACCGCGTGGGCGCTGGTTGAAGCTCGATGCGTGCCATCGCCGGCGCGGCCGCTTGGTAGGCACCGGCGGCGATGAGGGCGGCGAAGGCAGGCCGAGGCCGCAGCCCGGTCACGAAGGGGCCCCACAGCTCGACACGGTCGAACACCGCGGTCATGAGGTCGCGGCGGCCGGCCTGCAGCGCGGGCGCGTCATCGTCGGGATCACCCCACAGCTCCCCCACCGAGCGCAGCAGCTCGGCCGCCGCCTCGAGATCGACCTGCCGCTCGGCGAGCGGCGCGGGCGCCGCGTGCAGCTCGGCGATGCGGTCGCGGGTCTCACGGCGGAGCCGCTCGAGCTCGAGCGCGGTGAGCGTGCTCTCGCCGGTGGCGAACTCGGCGGCCCGTGCGCGCAGTTCGGCCTCCAGGCGGGCGATCTCGAGGGGGCGCCGGTCGGCCTCGCCGTCGTCGGCGGCCTCGACCGCGAGGCGAGCCAGCACGGCGTCACGGACGTCATCGGTCAGCCGGAAGGCCCCCCAGAAGTCGGCGAGATGGCGCAGGTACTCCACCTGCGCATAGCTCTGCCGCTCGGGCTCGCAGTAGGGGTGGGTGCCCGGGTGGTGGTAGCGCGGATGGGGCACCGACCCGCCG
>JAKAMV010000097.1 GCA_021812735.1 Chloroflexota bacterium
CGGGAGGACCACGCGCTCGATGATCCGCCCGGTGCGACATTCGAGACCGGGCCGGACGGGCGTCGTCCGCGATGCGGCACGGCGCGGCTGAACTGGCGGTCCGCCCTCCCGTTCAGCCGCCCGGGCGCACCCCCGGCGGGCACCTGGACGCCGGGGCGCACCATCCGGCGGGACCCGGGGCCGGGGGGCCGGGCCGCCCGCACTCCACGCGGGAACCGGGGCTGCGCGCCCGCACCCCCCAGCGGGAACCGGGGCTGCGCGCCCGCACCCCCGGCGGGAATCCTCCCGCCCGCGTGCCGGGACGGGCTCGGCCGGCCGATCGGGCGGTCACCGGTAGACTGCGCCCAGACCCATGGATGAGCTGTCCACACCCGTGTCCGCGTCCCGCGGCCTGATCGCGCGCCTCCGCCACTCGCTGCTGGAGTCGATCGGCGACGTTGCCTTCGGCATGGAGGACGGCGCGGTGTCGATCTCCGGCCTCGTGTTCGGCGTCGCGGCCAGCACCTCCGACGCGAGCATCGTGCTGCTGGCGGGGGCCACCGGGGCGGTGGCAGGCGCGGTCTCGATGATGGCAGGCACCTACCTCGACGTGCACTCGGAGAACAGCGTGGCGCGGGCAGAGGTGGAGCGCCTCCGGCGGCGGATCGAGGCGGATCCCGAGGGCACCCTCGAGCGCGTGGTGCGGCAGTTCCGCCAGTCGGGCTTCACGGATGACGAGGCGGCGGCGATGCGCCGGGCATTCGAGCGCAACCCGCGCGCCATGCTCGACCATGTCGCCGCCTACGAGGTGGGCCTGCCGCGCCCCAAGGGCGGTTCGCCCCGGGCCCACGCGCTGTGGATGTTCGCCGCGGACCTGCTGGCGGCCGGCGTGCCCGTCCTGCCGTTCGCGTTCCTCCCGATGGAAACGGCGCGACCCGTCTCGCTCGTCGTCACCGGCCTGCTGATGGCGACGCTCGGCGTGGCCCGCGGGATCATCGGCCACGAGTCGCTGTGGCGGACGGCGCTCCAGACGATGGCGATCGCCGGCGCGGCGGCGCTCGCCGGCGTGCTCATGGGACATTTCGTGACCGCATAGCGGGCCGGGCCCCCGCGCGACGCCCCGCAGGTCCGATGGCGGGCCGGGCCCCCGCGCGACGCCCCGCGGGTCCGATGGCGGGCCGGGCCCGCCCGAGGGACGCGTTCACCCCGTCCGGGGAGGTGCCGTCTCCGCCCCCGATGCGATACTGGGCGACCGGGGGGCCCAGCCAAGGGTGGCCCAGCCCACGCCCCGAGGACCCGTCGTGTCCGCTACCGCCGCTACCGCCGCTACCGCCCCCACTGCCGCGAGCCTCGCCCTCTCCGGGGCCCAGCGCGCCGCCGTCAGCCATGCCCGGTCCGCCCGCGCCGGGCTGCCCGCATGAGCACTGTCGACACGGGTGGCCCGGAGCCGTCGGCGGCCTCGCTGGCCGCCCTCGTGGAGCACGCCGGCCCGATGCTGGCCATCGACGCGTCGGGCACGTGCTGCTTCGCCAACCCGGCGGCAGCGGCCCTGGCCGGCGACCCGTCCCGCCCGCTCGCCGGATCGCCGGTCGCCAGCCGTCTCGCGATCCTGGCCGGGGGCCCGGGCGGCGATGCCGTCGCGCGCGCGAGGCGCGGCCGACGGTCGGTGACCGACGTGATCGCGCCCGACTCGGGCCGTCGGTACACGGTCCGCGCCATCCCGGCCGGCGACCTCGTCCTGGTGTATCTCGACGAGACCACCCAGCGGCAAGCCGCCGAGGCCAGGGCCCGCCAGGCCCTCGAGTCGGCGCGCCTGGCGAGCCTCGCGGGCACCACCGGCAGCTTCGAGACCGACCTTGTCAGGGCCTCGGCCTGGATGTCCGAGCGAGCGCAGCGCATCTTCGGGTTCGAGCCGGCGGAGGACTCCACCTACCCGCGGTCGCGATTCCTCGACGCCATCCTGCCCGAGTGCCGCGAGGAACACGCCGCCGCCTTCGCCGAGGCGGTCGCCCATCCCGGCGGGGCCGTCACCGCCACGTACCGCATCCGACGCCCCGACGGCGAGACCCGCACCCTCCACGTCGTGTGCGAGGCGGTCCCCAACCCCGGGGGGCAGCCGCACACCATCGTGGGCTCCATCTCGGACGTGACCGGGCGCGAGGCGGCCGAGTCCGCGCTGCGCCGCAGCGAGGAGCGGCTGCGCCAGATCCTCGAGGGCGTCGACGCGGTGGTCACCTACGTCCCCAGCCGGGGCGACCCCAAGGTCCTGAGCCCCCAGGCCGAGCGCATCCTCGGCTACCCGCCCGAGACGCTGGCCGCCGAGCCGGCGTGGCATGCCCTGGTCCATCCCGAGGACCTGGAGCGCTGTCTGGCAGCGTGGCGGTCGGGCGAGCCCACCTGGGGGCTCACCTACCGGCTCCGGCGCGCCGACGGACGCTGGATCTGGGTGGACGACCGGGGCCAGCGGATCTACCACGACGACGGCCGACCCCCGGGGTACGTGAGCGTTGTGGTGGACGTCACCGATCGGGTCGAGGCGGGCCGGGAGCGCCGCCTGGCCGACGAGCGGCGGCGGCGGTTCTTCGACGCCAACATCGTGGGCACGGTGGTCGTGGACGCGGGCGGTCGGGTGCTCGAGGCGAACGACTACTGGCTGCGCCTCGTGGGGCGGAGCCGCGGCGAGCTGGAGCGCGGCGAGCTGGACTGGCGTGCGGCCACGGCCCCGGATTCGCGCGCCGCGGACGACGACGCCATCGCCCAGTGCCGCGCGACCGGGCGGAGCCGCCCGTACGAGAAGACCTACCTGCGTCCCGACGGGACGCCCGTTCCGGCCCTGGTCGTGCGGGCGTCCATGCCCGGTGCCGACGAGCAGTTCGCCACGTTCACGCTCGACCTGACCGAGCGCAACGCCGCGGCCGCCGAGACGGCCCGGCTGGCCGCCGCCATCGAGCAGACCTCGGAGTCCGTGGTCATCACCGACGTGGACGCCGCAATCCGATACGTGAACCCCGCCTTCGAGCGCGCGTCCGGCTACTCGCGGGACGAGGCGGTGGGCAGGAACCCGCGCATCCTCCAGAGTGGGGTCCAGACGCCGGCGTTCTACAGCGAGATGTGGGACACGCTCCTGCGCGGCGAGACGTGGCGCGGCGAGCTGGTCAACCGGCGCAAGGACGGCAGCCTGTACACGGAGGTCGCCGCCATCAGCCCCATCCGGGACGCCTCGGGCCAGACCACCGCCTACGTCGGGGTGAAGCGCGACGTCACGGCGGAGCGTGCGCTCGAGGCGCGGCTGTCGCAGGCACAGCGCCTCGAGGCCATCGGCCAGCTCGCCGGCGGCATCGCGCACGACTTCAACAACCTGCTCGCGGTGATCCGCGGCTATGCGGACCTCGCCCGCGCGGAGGTGCCGGAGGGCGGGCCCGCAGCCGACGACCTCGCCCGGGTGGTGCTGGCGGCGGATCACGCGAGCGCCCTCACGCACCAGCTCCTGACGTTCAGCCGCCGGGAGGCCACCGAGCCCACGGTGCTGGACCCGGCGGAGGTTGTGGGCGAACTGGCGCCGATGCTTCGACGCCTCCTGGGCGAGCACATCGAGCTCGAGGTGGCGGCAGCGGTGCCTTCGGTGGGGTGCGTGCGGATTGACCGCTCGCAGCTGGACCAGGTGGCCATGAACCTGGTGGCGAACGCCCGCGACGCCATGCCCGACGGCGGCCGGCTCGCGATCCGCATCGAGCCGCTCGACGACGGCGCGGGGTGGGTGCGCCTCGCCGTCTCGGACTCCGGCGTCGGCATGGACGACGCCACGGCGCGGCGAGCCTTCGAGCCGTTCTTCACCACCAAGGACCCCGGGCACGGGACGGGCCTCGGCCTGGCCACGGTCTACGGGATCGTGACCGCCGCGGGAGGCCGGGTGGGGCTCGTGTCGTCCCCCGGCCACGGAACCACCGTCACCGTTGACCTGCCGGGCGCGGAACCCCCGGACGCGAATCCGCCCTTGGCGGGCGCCGGCGATGGCGCAGATGCGGGGGCGGGGGCGGGCGCGGGCGGCGGCGTCGGCACAGCCGTCGGCACAGCCGTCGGCGCGGCTGCTGGCGCGGGCGCGAGGGCGGGCGCGGCGGGGGGCCAGCCCGTTGGCCCGGGGCCCGAGACGACGCCGCCGCTCGCGGTCCTGCTCGTCGAGGACGACGAGGCCGTCCGGGCCCTGACCCGGCGGATGCTCCTCTCCCTCGGCCACACCGTCACCGTGGCGGCTTCCGGCGCGGAGGCCATACAGCTCGTGGACGCCGCGGCGTCGCCCCCCGACGTGCTCGTGACCGATGTCCGCATGCCCGGCATCCAGGGCCCGGAGCTCGCCCGCATCCTGCGCGACCGCCAGGCCGACCTGCCGGTGGTGTTCACATCGGGCTTCTCGGCCGAGCTCGGGGACAGCGTCGCGATCCCGGGCGCGCAGATCCTGGACAAGCCGTTCGACCTTCGCCGCCTGGACGCGGCGGTCCGGGCCGCGGTGGCGGCGGCACGCTGAGACGCCCCGCGCATCGGCCGACCGGTCGCGCCAGAGGTCCGTCCGGGGCGGCGACGGTCAGTGCCATGCCCGCGCCGGCTGCCGGGCGAGCGAGCCCATCTTGGCCGCGCCAGGATCAGGGCGCCTTCGGCCGGCCGGTGAGCAGCCCCAGGTTCGACACCACGAACGGCGTCAGGAAGTTGGTCGCGACCTTGAGGGCGGTGGCCGTGGTGGCGGCGCCCGATAGCAGCACGTCGCCCTGGTTCGCCAGGGTCAGGATGGCGCCCACGACCAGGGCGATCGTCACGGTCCGGCGGAGGTGCGCCGGGCGCGCGCAGTAGGCGATGGCCTCCACCGCGGACGGTGCCGATGCCACGTCGTCAGCCCTCCTCGCCCGCCCGGCGGGTGGCGATCTGGCGCCCGTCCTCGAGCCAGCGGCGGACCGAGAGCAGGGCGGCGATCCCCTCGCCCGCAGCGCTGCCCACCTGCTTGGTGGACCCGGCGCGGACGTCGCCGGCGGCGAACAGGCCGTCGAGGGAGGTGCGGTACCGATCGTCGGTGACGATGAACCCCTGCTGGTCGAGGTCCGCGGCGCCGCGCAGGAACGCCGTGTTGGGGTCGAGGCCCACGAACACGAACGCCGCGGCGGCGTCGAGCCGGAGCTCCGCGCCCGAGTCGCGCTCCGTGGCGAGCACCGCGGCCAGGCGCCCGTCGCGCGGCTCGAACGAGCGCAGGTCGATGCCTGAACGAACGGTGATGCGCGGGTGGTTGCGGACCTTGTCGGCCACGAGCTCGCTCGCGCGCAGCCCACTCCGCGCCAGGATCGTCACGTGGACGGCAAGGGTCGCCAGGAACAGCGCCTCCTCGAGCGCGGAGTTGCCGCCGCCGATCACCACCAGCTCGCCCGCGCCCCGGTAGAACGGGCCGTCGCAGGTGGCGCAGTAGTGGACGCCGAGGCCGGTCAGCCCGTCCTCGCCGGGGATCCCCAGGCGCCGGTAGCGCGACCCGGTGGCGACAATCGCGGCCGAGCCGCCGTAGGCGTCGCCCGCCGCCGTGCTCACCATGACGCAGTCCGGCGCTCGGGTGACGCTGGTGACGTCCGCCGCGGACACGAGCTCCACCCCGTAGCGGCGGGCGTGGGCGACCAGGCGGTCGGCCAGCTCCTGGCCCCGGATCCCCTCCGGGAAGCCCGGGTAGTTATCGATCTGCTCGGTGGCGCCCGCCTGGCCGCCGAGCGCCCCCCGCTCGAGGACCAGCGCGTCGAGACCCTCGCGGGCGGCGTAGATGGCGGCCGAGAGACCGGCGGGCCCGCCGCCCAGGACCAGCAGGTCGTAGGCGGTGCGCCGGGCGCGCACGGTCAGGCCCAGCTTGGCGGCCAGCTCCGCGTTCGACGGCTCGAGCAGGTGCGAGCCGTCGGGGAAGACGATCGTCGGGATCGTCCGGCCGCCGTGCTGGAGCTCCTCCACGAAGCGGCGCCCGCTCTCGTCCCCGTCGATGTCCACCCAGCGGTACGGGATCCGCTGCTCGGTGAGGAACGCCTTGCTCCGGCGGCAGTCGGGGCACCACGGCGCGCCGTAGACGCTGATCTGGTCCATGTGGTCTTCCTTGCCGCCCGGCGCCTGTCCGGGCGTGGGTGCGGCGGCGGCCCCCGGGGGACGCCGGGGGCCGTGGCCGCTTGGAGGGGAGGAGAGGGCGCCGGGCGACACGCCGCCCGAGGAGGTCAGCGAGCCGTCCGGAACGCGAACCGGCTGAGGATGAGGCCGAGGACGGTGCCGAACATCACGGTGTGGGCGACGACCTGGACGGCGACGTTCTGGCCGTCGGGGAACCAGGACCAGCCGAACAGGCTGGCCAGCAGGAAGAAGTTGACGATCCACAGGCCGAACCCGGCGGCGCTGGCGATGCCGACGGTCGCGGCGGCCGAGCGGCGGAGCGCGGGCAGGGTCGAGATGACGGCCGCCACGGCGACGCCGTACATCATCGAGAGCGCCATGTGGATGACAAGACCGACGGCGCCCGCGGTGACGAGCGACGACGACGGGTCGAGGGCGGAGGCGCCGAGCCCGATCGCCCCGATCATTCGCAGCGGCATGAAGAAGGCACCGGTCCCGTTCAGGACAGCCGCGGCCATCATCTCGAACATGGCGAACACGATGCCGGCGACGGCCCCGCCGATCAGTCCGGTGCGGACCCAGGTCGCGGTGCTGGCGGTTCGGGCGGGGTTGAGGGAAGTGGTGCTGGCGGCCATCGGGGTGTCTCCGTGCTGGGCTGGTGTGCCGTTGGGCTGGATGTGCCGTCACTGTGGGGCCTGCCGCCCGGCCATTCTGTGCGCTGGCTTACAACCGGCCCGGCAAGGGGTGTGATCTGCCTCACAGCCGACCCCCGCGCCACCGGCTACCGTGCGGCCATGACCGCCATCGCAAGCGCCCAGACCCCGACCCTCACCCCAGCCACCAAGATCCTGATCGTCCTCCAGGCCGGCACCGAGACCCACGAGGGCCAGGCCCGGGCCCTGCACAGCGTCCTGTACGCCACCGAGCTGGCCGATGCCGGCGCCACGGTGCGCCTGGTGTTCGACGGGGCCGGCACCGGCTGGCTCGCCCGCTGGACGGCCCCCGCCGACGCGCCGTCACGGGTGGCCACGCTGTTCGCGGCGCTCCGCGACCGCGGCATCGCGTTCGAGGTGTGCGACTTCTGCTCCGGGGCCTTCGGCGTGCGCGACCAGCTGGTCGACGCCGGCGTGCCGCTGACCGGCAAGTACCTTGACCACCCGAGCATCGCCTCGCACGTGCGCGACGGCTTCGCGGTGTGGATTCTGTGACGGCGCCGTGAGCCGCGAGTCCGGTATCCGGGCCGCAACCGGCGGACGTGCCGGCCCCGGCGCCGGGCCCGCGCGACAGCGCGCCGAAGGCGCCGAGGCCGCCCGGCTCGCTGAGGCCCGGGCAGGCGTGCCGTGGAGGCGCTGGGGCCCGTACCTCGCCGAGCGGGCCTGGGGCACCGTGCGCGAGGACTACTCCGCGGACGGCGACGCCTGGGGCTCGTTCACCCACGACGACGCCCGCCGACGCGCGTACCGCTGGAACGAGGACGGGCTGCTCGGGGTCTCCGACGACCAGCAGCGCCTGTGCCTCTCGCTGGCCCTCTGGAACGGCCGCGACCCCATCCTCAAGGAGCGGCTATTCGGCCTGTCCAACCCGGAGGGCAACCACGGCGAGGACGTCAAGGAGCTGTACTTCCACCTCGACGCGGTGCCGTCCTCAGCGTACCTGCGCGCGGCGTACCTCTACCCGCAGGCCGCGTTCCCGTACGCGGACCTGGTTGCGGAGAGTGCCCGGCGCACGGGCGCCGACCCCGAGTACGAACTCCTCGACACCGGGGTCCTCGACGGCGACCGCTTCTTCGACGTGGAGGTGGAGTACGCCAAGGCGGGTCCCGACGAGATCCTCTTGCGGGTCCGGGCCCGCAACGCCGGTCCCGACGCGGCACCGCTCCACCTCATCCCCACCGCGTGGTTCCGCAACACGTGGTCGTGGGACGCCATCGCCCGGGAGGAGCGGCCGTCGCTGCGCCTCGCCGGCGGGCAGGTGGAGGCGCGCCACCCGACCCTGGGCTCGTACCGGATCGCCGCCCGCGCCGGCGGCGCCGAGGCCGGCTGGCTGTTCACCGAGAACGAGACGGCCCCGGACCGCGACGGCGCGACGCTCGACGGCGCGACGTCCCACGCTCCGGCGCGGTTCGCCAAAGACGCCTTTCACCGGTATCTGGTGGACGGCGAGCCGAACGCGGTCAACCCCGCCGGCACCGGCACCAAGGCCGGCTTCGCGGCCCGCTGGGTGGTCCCGCCGGGCGCCACGGCGGAGGTGGTCCTGGCCCTCAGCCTGGGAGGCGCCGCGCAGGCCGAGCGGCTGCTGGCCACGGCCGCCACGACCTTCGCGCTCCGGCGGGCCGAGGCGGACGCCTTCTACGCGGACCTCGCCCCGGCCGGCGCCTCGGCCGACGAGCGCCTCGTCCAGCGGCAGGCCCTGGCAGGGATGATCTGGAACCTCCAGTACTACGAGCTGGACATGGCCCGCTGGCGCGCTGGCGATCGCATCCCGCCCCCGCCCGGCCACGCCACGACGCGGAACGCCGAGTGGGGCCACCTCCGAATCGGACGGGTGGTGAGCACCCCCGACGGCTGGGAGTTCCCGGGGTTCTTCGCCTGGGATCTCGCGCTCCAGGCGGTGACGCTCGGCCTGGTGGATCCCGAGCGCGCGAAGGAGCAGCTGCTGCTCCTGCTCGACGACCGGCTCCTCCACCCCGACGGCCAGATCCCGGCCTACGAGTGGGCGTTCTCCGACACCAACCCGCCGGTCCAGGCCTGGGCCGCCCTCGAGGTCTTCCGCCGCGAGCGCGCCGCCACCGGGACTGGCGACCGCGCCTTCCTCGAGCGCATGCTGCACGGCTTGGCGCTCAACTTTGGCTGGTGGGTCAACCGCCGCGACCGCAGCGGGCGGAACCTGTTCGAGGGCGGGTTCCTGGGCCTCGACAACATCGCCATCGTGGACCGCAGCGCCGTGGCCGCCGAGCGTTCGGAGATCGACCAGGCCGACGCCACGGGCTGGATGGCGTTCCTCGCCCTCGGCCTCACCGAGATGGCGCTCGAGCTGGCGACCGACGAGCCGGTCTACGCCGAGCTCGCCAAGCACTTCCTCGGCCGGTTCGTGGCCATCGGCGAGGCGCTCGCTTCCGTCGGCGGCGACGGTCTGTGGGACCCCGACGAGCGCTTCTTCTTCGACATCCTGTGCCGCCCAGGCGCCGAACCCGTGCGCCTCAAGGCGTTCTCGCTGGTGGGCCTAGTCCCGCTGCTCGCGACGCGGGTGCTCGACCCGGAGCTGCTCGCCGCGGTGCCCGGCTTCGAGGATCACCTCGACCGGCTCGCCGCCGACCATCCGACGTTCTTCGGCGACTGCCGCTGCTTCGCGTCGCCAGCGTCCGGCGGCCGGCACCTGCTGGCCTTGGTGGACGAGCATCGGTTGCTGCCGATCCTCGACCGCCTGCTCGACGAGGACCGGCTTTGGTCCGCCCACGGGGCCCGGAGCCTGTCGCGACGCCACGCGCGGGCAGACCTCCCGGTGGACGTGGAGGTTGGCGGCCAGCTCCGCCGGGTGGCCTACGAGCCGGGCGAGACCGCCACCCGTATCATGGGCGGCAACTCCAACTGGCGGGGGCCGGTTTGGATGCCCTACAACTACCTGCTCGTGCACGCCCTGCGCCAGTACGCCCGCTACTACGGCGACGACCTGCGGCATGCCTACCCGTCACCGGACGGCGAGGCTGCCGGGCTGGCGGCCGTGGCCGAAGACCTCGCCGCGCGGCTGCTGGCGCTGTACCTGCCCGACGCCTCGGGCAGCCGCCCCGCGCTGGGAAACGACCCGCGCTGGCGCGACCACCCGGCGTTCCGCGAGCGGCTCCTGTTCTACGAGTACTTCCACGCGGAGACCGGGCGCGGCCTCGGTGCGTCCCACCAGACCGGCTGGACGGGGCTGCTGGCGAACCTCGTGGACGAGCTTGGCGCGTGGGACGAGGACCGGCGGGGGCCTGAGCAGTGAACCCGCCGCTCCGTCTCGGGACCACCGGCCACCCCATCCTGTTCGCGCTCGACACGCGCAGCTGGCTCGACCGCCTGAGCCGGGAGGCGGGCCGGCGGGTGCGCTTGGGCGACGTGCCCGAGGAGGCGATGGACGCGATCGCCGCGACCGGCTGCGACGCGGCGTGGCTGATCGGCGTGTGGCGGACCGGGCCGGCGGGGCGCCGGATCGCCCAGGCGCGTCCGGACGTGGTGCAAGCCGCCCGGGCGGCGCTTCCGGACTTCACGCTCGACGACATCGTCGGCTCGCCGTTCGCGGTCTCCGCCTACGAGGTCGCCGCGGAGCTCGGCGGCGAGGCGAGCCTGGCCGTTCTCCGCCGTCGGCTGGCGGGACGCGGGATCGGCCTGGTCCTTGACTTCGTGCCCAACCACACGGCGCTCGACCACCCGTGGGTGCGCCGCCATCCCGACTGGTACGTGCACGCCGATCCCGCGGCCGAGGGCAACGAGCCCGCCTCGTGGCTGCGGGTCAGGGCCGACGGCCGGCTGCACCGGCTGGAGCACGGGCGCGACCCGTACTTCCCCGCCTGGCCGGACACGCTGCAGCTGGACTACCGCGTCCCCGACGTGCGCGACGCGATGACCGCGACGCTCCGGGCCATCGCCACCCGCTGCGATGGCGTGCGTGCCGACATGGCGATGCTGGTGCTCGACGACGTCTTCCGGGCAACGTGGGGCTCGCGCTCGGCGGCCGGCGACGGCGGCCCGGGCCGGAGCGCCGCTGACGCGGCCGGCGAGTTCTGGTGGCATGCGATCCGGAGTGTCCGGGACGCCTATCCCGGGTTCCTGATGATTGCCGAGGCGTATTGGGGGCTCGAGTACCGGCTCCAGCAGCTGGGGTTCGACTACACGTACGACAAGGTCCTGCTCGACCGCCTGCGCTCCGGCGATGGGCCCGGGGTTGCGGCACACCTCCGCGCTGATCCCGAATACCAGCGGCACTCGCTGCGGTTCCTGGAGAATCAGGACGAGCCCCGGGCGGCCTGCGTGTTCGACGCCGACCGGTACTGGGCGGCCGCGCTGGTGGTGGCCACAGCGCCGGGGATGCTGCTGCTCCACGACGGGCAGCTCGAGGGCGCGCGGGTGCGCGTCCCCGTCGAGGCGCGGCGACGGCCGGTCGAGGCGGCTGACGCGGACGTCGCCGCGCTCTGGCATCGGGTGCTGGGCGCGCTTGGCGGGCCGGCCTTCCGCCGCGGCGTCCCGATGCGGCTGGAACCCCGGCCGACGGGCCCGGGCGACACCACCAGCGAGTCGTTCGTGTCGTGGCTGTGGGCATCGCCCGAAGGGTCGGTCCAGCTCGCGGTGGCCAACCTGGGCGGCGCTCGGGGCCGTTGCTGGCTGCCAATCGCCGTCCCCGCGCTGGCCGGGGAGGCGATTGTCCTCGAGGACCTGCTCGGCGACGCCCGCTACGAGCGGTCGGGCGACGAGCTGCTGACGCAGGGCCTCTACCTCGACCTGCCGGCCGGTGGCCGCCACCTGTTCCGCGTCCTCGGTGCGGGGGCGCCGGAGGGTGGCGTCTCAGCGGCGGACCCAGCCCCGGAGGCCAGTCGCGGGCGAACGGTCTCCCCCGGCATCGGCTAGCTAGGCCTCCTTGCGCAACTGCCGCTCGCGCAGGTCGTCGAGGTCCCAGCGAAAGCCGAGGTCCACCACGGAACCCGCGGGGTGGTCCTCCAGGGCGGCCCGGAACGTGGCGTCCAGCACGCGCCGATGGGTGGCGTCGTCACCCACGGCGCCCAGCGTCAGCCCGAACGGGTGCCCCACGAAGCAGGTGAGCGACGGGCGGGCGTGACGGGTGATCTCCGGGGCGAGGGTGATCGAGACGGTGGCGATCCCGTGGGCGTCGATGGCCCGCTGTAGCAGTCCGACCGACTGCTGGCAGACCGGTCAGGCAGGGACGAGGAAGGCAAGGTCCACCCGTTCCGCCAGGAGCCCCTGCGCGATGGCGGGCCCGGTCTCGTTGAGGAGCACGTCGGTCTGGGTCGCGTAGCCCATGGTGCTGTAGGCGTGCGGCGCCAGCCGTCCGATCCGCCCCTCCCCGACATAGGCGCGCAGCAGCGCGAGCGGGAACACGACGTCAGGATCCGCGACGGCATTCCGGACGTTGTAGCCAACGTGGTTGAAGCGCAGCTGATCGGCAGGCGTATCGGAGGGGAACACGCGGTAGGAGGGGTCGCCCTCGCGCACGGCCTCGAACCGGGGCTGGCTCTCCAGGCGGGCGCCGCCCGTGCCGACGAGCGCGACGGTCGCCTGCTCTAGCGGCACGGCGATCCGATGCCGCGGCGAGGGTTCCGGGAACTGCCGCCAGTCGAATCCCGGGATGAACCGCTGGAGATACTCCCGCTCGACCAGCGCGAACCCCTCGACCTCCGCCATGTCCACCTCCGTGCGGCCCGCCGCCCCTGCGGCGGCGGGCTTGCTTGTCATCGCGATCATTTTGCTTGACGATCCGCAACCGCTGGATATCGCCCGCGACCACGCTGTGAGCGGGCTCACAGCGGCGCTGGGCGCCCTGGGGCACCATGCGGCAATGAGCCTGGACCCTGGTCGCGGGGCGACGCTGCCCGCCGGACCTGTGCAGATGGAGATCGGCGCCCCCGCCGCGCTCGTCCGCCAGATGCTCGCCGCGATCGGCCAGGGGGTCCAGCGGCCCGGCGAGCGGGCGGTGGTCCTGGAGCGCGACGGCGATCGGCTCGTCGCCGACTTCTGGACGCCGGTCCGGCTCCCGCTGGGGCGACGGCGCATCGTGCGGACGCGGGAGGCGGTCAGTCTCGCCTCGCCGGACCGCGTCGAGTACGAGCACCTCGACGGGCCGCTGCGCGGGCTGCGGGAGGCCATCGCGGTGCACCCCGTCGGCGCGGGGCGCTGCCGCATCGTCTACGAGGGCGCCTATCCGCCCCGCGGCTGCCTGGACCGCACCCTGTACGGCGTCGTGGCGCGCCGCTCGCTCGAGCGGGCGGTGCGGGCCCACCTGGAGGACCTGCGACCCCGCGCCGAGGCGCGGGCGGCCCGCAGCCGCGTCTTCCCGCCAGACCCCGCCTGATCGCGCGAGGCGAGCGCCCGCGCACCGGCGCGCGGGCATCGGCGGGACCGGTCGACGGGCCCGCGGCGCGGCGTTCGCGGCCACTCTGACCCTCAGCGCGCCCGGGCGATCACGGCCACGTAGCCGATCTCGCCACGGCGCACGGCGGCACGCACATCGTCAGCGAGGTGGCGCGCAGCGTCCGGACCGCCGCTCGCGAGCGAGCCCAGCCCGGCCAGCTCCGCCAGCCCGGCAAGGTCAAGACTCGAGCCGCGGGCCACGGCCAGCGCCAGCCGCACCCGCGATTCGATCCGGTCCACCAGCTCGACCACCGTCTCGCTGCGGTCCCACCGTCGCTCGATCGTGAACCCGGCCTCGGCGAGCTGGTCCTCGATCTCCCCCGGGAGCCACGCGTCGCCGATGCAGAGGGCCGCCCCGAGCAGCCGGTCGGCGATGGCGAGTGGCGCCGCTCCCGAGGTCACCACATCGCTGAGCGCGAGCGTGCCGCCGTCACGAAGGACCCGCCGAAGCTCTGCAAGGGCGTGGCCCCGAGCGGTGGTGGACAGCACGCACTCGCTCAGGACGCCGTCGAATGTGCCGTCCGCCGCCGGCAGGGCCAGCAGATCGGCGCGCGACCAGACCACCTCCCCGGCGGTGTCCCTGGCCACGGCCCGGGCGACGATAGCCGCGCTCGCGTCGACCGCCTCCACGCGCAGGCCGAACTCGGCGGCCGCGAGGCGGGCGCTCGTGCCCAGACCGCATCCGGCGTCGAGGAGCCGCGCCCCGCACGGCAGCCGAGCCGCGGCGAGCAGCATGCGCGTCGACTCGAGGCCGCCCGGGTGCAGGGACGGGCCGACGAGCAGCTCGGCGAGCGGGCTCCCGTACACCGCCGAGCAGCATGCCGCGACCGCAGCGGCATCGCCCGTCGTCTCGATGCGGGGCGTCGCCGCGCGGGCCGGCGCGACTGGCTCGCTGGTCACGGCACCGACTCGGGCACCGGAATCGGCCGGCTGCCCTTGCGGGCGGCCAGCCGCGCGCGCTCCTGCTCCCGGTACCCGACGGTGTTGTACGTGCAGAATGGGATCATCCGGCCGTCAGTCTGGAGAATCCCGATGCAGCACTTCATCGCGCGCTTGACGTCGAACGTCCAGGGGTCGAGGAAGTCGCGGACCTGGACCATGAACACGCGCCGGGCCAGGTCCGTCAGGGCGGGCAGGTCCAGATCGCAGGCGGCGCACAGGAGGCGATCGCCGGTGGGCTCGCCCGGGACCGAGCCGGCGGACCACAGCCCCTCGAGCGCGTGGAGCACGTCCCGGTCGATCCCCGGCACTGTGCGGTTGGTGATGTAGTCGAGGTACTGGTCCACCTCGAGCACGCGTGGCAGCGGGATCGCGCCGCCGTCGTCGTCGACGTAGGCGTAGGTCACCGAGCTGCAGGTCGGCGAGCAGCAGGGGATCGGCACGAAGTCGCTGGCCCGGAACGTCTCGCCGCCCGTCTCCACCGCCCGCAGGACGTCCGGGACGGTCATTCGCCGCATGGGATCGTGATCCGGGTGGCGCCCGGAATGGGTGACGGGCTGGAACATCACGCCACGCACGGCCGGGTGCCTCAGGCCGAACTCGATGAGCGGTCCGGCCTCGTGCTCGTTGACGTCCCGCTCGATCGCCGCCACGAGGATCACGTGCAGGTCGGCCTCGGCCAGGCGGTCGAGCGCCCGGAGCTTCGTCTCGAGCAGCGGCTCGCCGCGGATCGTGCGGTACGTGTCGTCCGTGAGGCCGTCGAACTGGAGGTAGACCAGCGGGCGCAGGGCCGCGAACGCGGCGAACCACGCAGGGTCATCCGCGATCCGCAGGCCGTTGGTGTTGACCATCACGTGGCGGATGTCGCGGGCCTGCGCCGCCGCGATCATCTGGAGCAGGTCCGGGTGGATCGTCGGCTCGCCGCCGCTGAACTGGACGAGCTCGGGGTGGCCCTCGAGCTCCACGAACCGGTCGAGCATCGCCTCGACCTCGGGGACCGTGAGGTTGAAGCCGGCGCCCGCGTTCGCGAAGCACACCGGGCAGTCGAGGTTGCAGGCCGAGTTGACCTCGATCAGCGCGAGGCACGTGTGCTGGCGGTGCTCGGGGCACAGGCCGCAGTCGAGCGGGCAGCCGTCACGGCTCTCGGTGGAGATGCGGGCGGGCGCCTGGCCCGGCTTGTTGAACCTCGCCTGCTCGACGTAGGCGCGCGCGTCGCCGTAGACCAGACCCTCGAACCAGCCGTGCTCCGGGCACCGCTTGCGCATGTAGGCACCGCCGTCGCGGAGCAGCACCTGAGCGTCGATGACCTTCCGGCACGCTGGGCAGATGGAGCGCGTGGTCTCGTGCAGGATCTCGCCTTCCGGGCGGAGCGCGGGCGGCAGGGTGGGGATCACGCCCCGGCTCCGGCGCCCGGTAGCCGCTCCCCCGCCGCGATGCGGACAGGCAGGCGGTTCTCGGCCGGCGTCAGCGGACACGAGTAGTGCGGCGAGTAGGCGCAGAACGGGAAGTACGCGAGGTTGAAGTCCAGCGTGTACGTGCCGGCGTGGTCGGCCTCGGGGTCCAGGTAGCGGCCCGCGCCGTACGTCTTGACGCCGCTGGTGGCGTCCTGGAAGGGCACGAACAGCGAGTCGCCGCCGAGGTCGTAGGCGGTGAGCCGCAGCGCCCGCCCGCCCAGCTCGAAGCGAAACTCGCCCGCGCGCCGTGCCTGGCGCGCATCGCCATCCGAGGTGGGAAGGGCGAACTGCGCGGGTCCGGCGCCGGTGTACGGCGCCAGGCGCAGGCTGGCGAGGCGCAGCGCGGGGTCGATCGGGAAGTAGAACAGCCCTGCGAAGCGCTCGCGCTCACCCGGCGCGATCGGGCTGTGCGGCGACGAGCGGAAGAACTCGTCCTTCGCGGCTCGCTGGGCGAGCGTGGCGTGGGCGGTGTCGCGGCTGGGCGCGTGGGGTGCGTGCACGAGGGCCTCCTGGAGCGGGCGGCACCACGCCGTCCGCTACCGGCAGCGTGCTGGAGGACGGCCGCGCGGGCTGTAAGCGCCGTTACGGAATCGGGCGGCGCCTGCCGACTACGATCCGCACGTCAACGCCACGCCATCGAGCGCAAGCCGCCATGCTCTCCACGTCCTTCGCCTCGCCCTCCGTGTCGTCCGCCGGATCGCCGCCTGCCCCGCCGCCCGCCGTCACGGCCGCGCAGATGGCCGAGGTGGACCGCCTAGCGGTGGACCGCTTCGGGGTGGACCTGCTCCAGATGATGGAGCTGGCCGGCTCGCACCTCGCGGAGGTCGTGCGCCTCGAGCTGGGCGGTGACCTCCGGGGCCGCACGGTGGTGGTGGCCGTGGGCCCCGGCAACAACGGCGGCGGCGGGCTGGCGGCAGCACGCCATCTCGCCAACCGAGGCGCGCGCGTCCACGCGGTGCTCGCCCGCCCGGCAGCCCGCCTAGCCGAGGCCGGTCGCCACCAGCTGGCCACCCTGCTCGGGATGGGCGCCGACTGCTGCGTCATGACCTACGACCTGCGCGACGACGACCTCGCGGCTATGCTGGGCGCGGCCGACGCGGTGGTGGACGCGGTCCTCGGCTACAGCCTGCGCGGCGCCCCGCGGGATGAGGTCGCGCGGCTGCTCGGCTTCGTCAACGGGTCCGGCCGCCCGGTGGTGAGCCTCGACGTGCCGTCCGGCGTGGACCCCGACACGGGGCAGGCGCCCGGCCTGGCGGTCGCGGCCGCGGCCACCCTGACCCTCGCCCTGCCCAAGACGGGCCTGCTCACGGCGGCGGGCCGCGCCGCGGCCGGGAAGCTGTACCTCGGCGACCTGGGGCTGCCCGCCGCCCTCTACGCTAGGCTGGGGATCGAGCCCGGCATGCCATTCGCCGCCGGGCCGCTGGTGCGGCTGGAGGCCCTCGATGTCTGATCGCGAGGCGCGCTCGTTTGCCGAGAAGCTCGGCCTGCTCTCGGAGCTGACCCTGTTCGCGGGCCTGTCCGGGGCCGACATGGAGGCGATCGGCCACGCCACCACCATGACGCGCTGCACGCGCGGGCAGCAGGTCCTCGCCCCCGACGACCCGCCCGACCGGATCCACATCGTCAAGGCCGGCCGGATGCGCCTGTACCGCCTGAGTCCCGACGGGCGGCAGCTGACGCTCGACATCGTGGAGCCCGGAACGATCCTGGGCGACATGGCGATGCTCGGGCAGGAGCGCGTGCCCGAGGCGTACGCGGAGGCGATCGAGGACGGCGTGATCTGCACGCTGACGCCGGACGAGCTGCGCCGGCTCATCGAGCGCTACCCGCTCATCGGGGTCAACGTGATCGGGTATCTGTCGCGCCGCCTGGCCGCCGCCGAGGCGGAGGTGGAATCGATGGCGTACCGCCGGGTTGATGAGCGGCTGGCACGCCGCCTGCTGGACCTGGCGCGCCGGTTCGGCGTGCGGTCGGGGTCCGGCACCCGCATCGACGCGCGACTCACCCAGCAGGAGCTGGCGGAGCTGGTGGGGACGACCCGCGAGACGCTCGCCCACACGCTCGCCGACTTCCGCCGGCGCGGGCTGCTCGACACCGACCACCACATGGTGGTCATCCGCGACGCCGAGCGGCTGGCCCAGATCGCTGACGGCGGGGAGCTGGCGTGAGCATCCGGCTGGACGCGAAGGTCCAGGGTTCGCTCGCCGCCCGGGCGCGGGGCCGCACGCTGGTCATCGACGCCTTCCGGTCCACGTGCTGCGGCGCCAGCGCCGTCGGGGGCATGGTGGTCCGGTGGGCCGAATCGGCGCCCGGCGAGGGCTTCGTCGCCGCCGACCCGCTGGCCGGCGTGCCGGTGGCGGTCCGCGCGTCGCTGGTGCCCCTGCTCGAGACCGCGGGGCCGTCGCTGCACCGAAACGGGCTGCTCCGCCAGGACGGGCTGCGCCTGGAGTTCGACCGGCCCGAGCTGTGGCGCGACTGGCTGGCCCGGCGGGAGGGCTGAGAGCCACGTCTTGAGCCGATCTTGACCTCGACGGGGCCCGGAGCCTGAGGTCAGCCTGCCATCGTCGTCGTCATCGAGCCCGAGGTCGGGCTCCAAGACGCACGAGGTGATGACGATGGTGGGATACGGTGCCGGGCTCGGCTACGGGTTCGGTTTCGGCGGGTTGCTCGCGATGCTCGGCTGCGGGCTGCTGGTGGTCGGCCTGGTTCTGCTCGCGGTCTGGGCGTTCGGTCGTCTCGGCGGCGCGGGGACGGGGCAGGGCGCCGCGCCCACGCCGCCCGCGGCGACGGCCATGGCGCCGCGCCCGGACGCCCTGGAGGTCCTGCGGATGCGCCTCGCCCGGGGCGAGGTCTCCGTGGAGGAGTACACGGCCGCCAAGCAGGCGCTGGAGGCCGGGCAGTGAGCCGGCGGCTCGGGATCGCGGGCGCCGG
>JAKAMV010000834.1 GCA_021812735.1 Chloroflexota bacterium
TCTACCTCAAGGCAGTCAACGAGGGCGTGCCGGTCGTCCGCGGCTCCTCGAGGACGGCGCCCGCCGAGCGCCTCCGGGTGCTGGCAGACGTGGTGCTCGGCCCGAGCCCCAGCGCGCCGTCCGAGGCGCCCGCCAGAGAGCGGCGGGGCCTCTTCGGGCGCCGCTAGACGGTGACCGCCGGCGCGACCGACGGCCGTTCGATGCCCGCCCGCTGTCCGCGCTGCGGCGAGCCCCTCGCAGCCGGCGCCAGGTTCTGCCAGGCTTGCGGCAACGCCGTCGATCCCCTGCGCGACGAACCGGCCGCGTCGGCTGCGGCGCCCCCCTCGAACTCGTCCCCGGCACCCGCGAGGCGGCGACGAGAGGCGCTGGTCACCGCGGCCGTGCTCGTCGTCGCGGCGGCGGTCGTGCTCGCCGTCCTCGTCTGGCGAGGCGTGCCCGCCGCCCTGTTCCCGGCGCCCAGCGTCCCTCCGGCGGGCGAGATCTGGTTCGGCGACTCGTATGACGCCGCCACCTTCGCGCTGCATGAGCGATGGACCAGCGTCGCCGTCGGCCGCCAGCTGAACGCCGTCGCGCACACGACCCGGCAGATCGCGGCGAACGGCGGCAAGCTCCGGATCGAACTCGACGGGAGCATCATCGCCGACCAGACGCTTGCCGACCTGACCGGGCCGGGCGACCTGATCGGGTTCAGGTTCTCGCCGCCCTCGCCCGGGACGTACACCTTCTCGATCGTGGCCCCGGACACCACGGTGCTCGCCACCGGGTCGATCGCCGCGCAGTAGGCGCCGCCCGGCGACCGCGCCGGCGGACGGCACGGGGCTGCTGGTCCCGAGGGCGAGGCTCGAACTCGCACGGGGTTGCCCCCAGCCGTGTTTAAGACGACCGCGTCTGCCGGTTCCGCCACCTCGGGCCCGGTGCGATCGTACTCGCCCGACCTGCCCCTCGGTCTGGGCGCGCAGCACGCTCTCCGCCACCGCGTGCGCCGCGCGACCCGAGCAGCCGAGACCCAGGGGAAGCGGCGCCGCATCCCGCCCCACACGAGGCGACCTCCATCACGGCGCATCGACGCGACCCGTGCGCTCGCCGCACCAGTGCCTGACAGCCGAACGCCAGCGTCCCGAACCGAGGGGCCGGCGCGTCCCCTGCGTGACGGCAGCGCAGCGACATGCCCCAGAAACGGCCAACCGGCCCCGGGGGCCGGTCCTCGTTCAGTCAGTGGAGGCGACGATCGGATTCGAACCGATGAATAAGGGTTTTGCAGACCCCCGCGTTAGGCCTCTTCGCCACGTCGCCGCGTCGAGCGCGAGCGACAGGATACCGGGTACGCGCGCCGCATGCCGCAAGCCCGGCTCGTCACGCCTTCCTGCGCCGGATCGTGCCGGGGTCCGAGACCACCCTGACGCGGAGAGTTCTGCCCGCGCGCCATGACATCTCTCGGGTCGATCGGCCAGCACAGGGCGCCGCCGCTCGCGGGTGGAGGCTGGGATGGCTGGCTGCCCCTCGAGGATTCGAACCTCGGCTAACGGATCCAAAGTCCGCTGTCCTACCACTAGACGAAGGGGCAGTGCGCCGCGCTCTAGCGTAAGGGATGAGGGCGAGCACAGCGGCGGCGCACGACGGCAGCCGGCGCGGGACTCCGTCATGCTTCGCTGATGACGACGACCGGCGCCGAACCCTTTCTCGCGCGGGCCCGGGGCCTGCTCGAGACATCCCCTCTCATCGACGGCCACAACGACCTCCCCTACGCCCTGCGCGAGCGCGTCGGCCTCCGGATCGGCGAGGTCGACCTGCGAGCGCGCGTCGACGGGCTTCACACCGATCTGCCGCGGCTCAGGGATGGCCGCGTCGGGGGACAGTTCTGGTCCGTCTGGGTCCCGCCCGACCTGCCCGAGCCGACGGCCCTGGCCACGGCACTCGAGCAGATCGACATGGTCCGGCGGCTGGCGGCCTCGTACCCGGAGGCGCTGCGCCTGGCCGGGACGGCCGCCGAGGTCGAGTCGGCGTTCAGGGACGGCCGCATCGCCTCGCTGATGGGGATGGAAGGCGGCTCGATGATCGCCAGCTCCCTGCCGGTCCTTCGCCAGGTCTACGCGGCGGGCATCCGCTACCTCACGCTGACGCACTGGAAGACGACTCGCTGGGCCGACGCCGCCACCGACTCGCCCCGCCACGGCGGCCTGACGCGGTTCGGGATCGAGGTCGTGCGGGAGATGAACCGGCTCGGGATGCTCGTCGACTTGAGCCACGTGGCGCCCTCGACGATGGCCGCCGCGCTCGATGCCGCCGAGGCACCGGTGATCTTCTCCCACAGCGGCGCGCGGGCTGTGGCGGACCACCCGCGGAACGTGCCGGACGAGATCCTCCGCCGGCTCCCCGCGAACGGCGGCGTCGTGATGGCGGTCTTCCTGTCGGGCTTCGTGTCGACCGCGGCCGGCCAGCACTTCCAGGAGGAGACGGCGCGCGAGGAGGCGTGGCGGGCAGAGCACCCGGACGCAGGCCCCGACGAGGTCCGCGAGTGGCGACACGGCTGGCTTGCCGACCACCCCGCGCCGCCGGCCACGCTGGCCCAGGTCGCGGACAACATCGACCACCTGTGCCGCGTCGCCGGCGTCGAGCATGTCGGCATCGGCAGCGACTTCGACGGCGGGGACGCCCTGCCGGTCGGGCTCGACGATGTGTCGCGTTTCCCGTGGCTCATCGCGGAGCTGCTCCGGCGAGGCTACCGCGAGGACGACGTCCGGCAGATCGCGGGGGGCAATGTCCTGAGGGTGATGCGTGGGGCCGAGACGGCGGCCGCCCGGCTGAAGGCCCAGCGGCCGCCGTCCGAAGCGACGATCGAGGAGCTCGACGGGCCGGGCACCTGAGGTGACGACACCGGACTCCCGTCGCGGCGGGGGCCGACATGGGGCCTCCTGCGGTATGACGCTCGCAGGGGCACGCCTTGCACGAAAGGGATTGTGGAGCGGAAGACGGGACTCGAACCCGCGACCCTCACCTTGGCAAGGTGATGCTCTACCAACTGAGCCACTTCCGCTCGAGGCCGACTGGATGTTGGTGCCGAGAGCCAGATTCGAACTGGCGACACCGCGATTTTCAGTCGCGTGCTCTACCAACTGAGCTATCTCGGCCCGGACCCGGGATCCCGCAGGAGCCCCGTCGGCGCGGCGCAGGATACCACGGCCCCAGAACGGGCGTCCACCGCGCCGTACGGCCTCAGCGCCACCCCTGCCAGGTGAACCCCGGGGGCGTCGCGGGGGGCTCCGGCGGCTGGGGCGGCTGGGGCGGCGGCGGGTCGTCGGGACCCGACCCCCGGCCGTCGAGGCCGCGCAGCGCCGCGTTGACGACGGGCGCGTGGTCCCGCACCACCAGCGTCGGCGAGTCGACTGGGGCCTCCCCGGTGAGCCGGCGCAGGCGGTTGATCCGGTCGAGCACGGCCGGATGGGTGGAGAACAGGTCCTTCGACTCGGCGGTGGCCGCCTTCACCGGATTCTCGAAGTACAGGTGCTGCGTGGCGCGGTTGGCCACCTCCAGCGGCTCGGTGTCGAGGGCGATCTTCGCGAGCGCCCGCTCGAGGCCGTACGGGTTGCGCGTGAGCTCCACCGAGGATGCGTCGGCCATGTACTCGCGCTGGCGGCTGACGGCGAGCTGCACGAGTTTCGCCGCGATCGGGGCCACGATCGCGAGGACCAGCGCGATCAGCATCATCACGGCGCCGAAGCCGCCCGAGTCGCCCCCGGAGCCGCGGCCGCGACGCCGTCCGCCGCCGATGCCGCCCCAGAAGGTCAGGCGCAGGAACATGTCCGCGATCAGGGCCACGGAGCCCACGAGCACGCCGACCATCAGCGAGAACCGGATGTCGAGGTTCCGGACGTGGCTGAGCTCGTGGCCCATCACGCCCTGGAGCTCCTCGCGGTCGAGCTTCTGGAGGAGGCCCGTGGTGATCGCCACCGAGGCGTGGCTGGGGTCCCGCCCGGTGGCGAACGCGTTCGGCGCCGAGTCGTCGATGAGGTACACGCGGGGCATCGG
>JAKAMV010000098.1 GCA_021812735.1 Chloroflexota bacterium
TCCCGCCCCGTCGGGCAGGTATCCGACGAGGGCGGCCGCGAGGGCCGGCGGCGGTCCTGACCCAGGCCGGCGCTGGGCGAGCAGCTCCCCGTCTGTCACGGTGGGCCGCGACCGGCACTGGCCGTCCTGCCGTGGTGGTCGCACCCGCTCCTATACTACGCAGCCATGACGCACGCACAGCCAACGCGCGACGAGGAGCGGCTGCAGGAGACGACGGTGGCGGAACGCGTCGTCTACCAGGGCAAGTACCTGACCTTTCGCGTCGACACGGTGCGCGACGCCGGTGGCGGAGAGCACGAACGGGAGCTCGTCCTACACCCCGGGGCGGTGGCGATCGTCGCCCTGGACGGCGACGACGTCCTGCTCGTCCGGCAGTGGCGCCACGCGACCGGCGGGGCCCTGCTCGAGATTCCGGCCGGGACCATCGACCCGCTCGCGGACGGCACGCCCGAACCGCCCGAGCTCTGCGCGGCGCGGGAATTGGGCGAAGAGACGGGGAGGCAAGCGGCCCGCTGGCGCGGCTTGGGCGCATTCTGGACCGCCCCCGGCTTCACCGACGAGTACATGCACCTCTTCCTGGCGCAGGAGCTCTCGCCGCTTCCCGGCTACGCGGGACCGGAGCCGGACGAGCGCCTCGACCTGGTGCGGATGCCATGGCGCGACGCGGTGGTGGCCGCCGAACGCGGAGAGATCCACGACGCGAAGTCGCTCGTGGGGCTCTTCCGGGTGGCGCGGCTGGCCGAGCGCGGAGAGCTGTAGCCGGACCCCGCACGGGCGCTGAGGCGGGCAGAGGCGCCCGGGCACCGCCCGCACCCGCGCGGTGCCGGCCACGCGAGGGAAGCTCCGAGCCTACAACACCAAGGGTGGCCGGTTGCCCTCCAACCGCGCGAGCGCGTCCCGGTACAGCCGCGAGTCCGGCGCCAGCGCGACCGCGAGCCGCAGGTGCGTCCGTGCCTCCTCAGGACGACCCAGCCGCTTGAGGCTCTGCCCCAACGCGAAATGCGCGTAGGCGAGCGACGGGTCGATCCGCAGCAGCTCGCGAAACGCCTCCGCCGCTCGCTCGTGCTGTCCGCTGTTGTAGTAGGCACGCCCCAGCGCCTCGATGATCGAGCCGCGGCGCGGCTCCAGGCGCGCCGCTCGCTCGAGCAGCACGGCCGCCTGGGCAAAGTGACGCCGTCCCATCAGCGCCCGGCCACGCTGCAGCAGGCCGTACGCCGTCTCGCGCTCCACGAGCTCCGCCACGAGCCGTTCCTCACTCGGCGAAGCTCCATCCCGTGCGCCGTCTGCCCCGTGCGGGTCCGGCGTGCCCGGTGTGCGGTTGGCCTCGTCCTCATCGCGCGGGCTGTGCGGCCCCAGATCGCCCTGGTTCATGCCCGAATCCTCGCACGCTTCCGCCCCGGCGTCCGCGCCACCGGCATCGGGCGCCCCCTCGGCGTCGCGCCGGCGTCGCACCGACCACCGGCATCAGCCGCCTGCCAGCCCTCCCCCGTCGACCACCAGCGTCGTGCCCGTCACGTAGGCGGCGTCGTCCGAGGCGAGGTACAGGATCGCCGCCGCGATCTCCTCCGGCGTCCCGATCCGGCGCAGCGGTCGCGCCGCTGCCGAGCCCGCGATCCCGGCCTCCGGCGACTCCCCGAGCTGACCGAACTCGTTGCGCAGCAGCGCCGTGTCGGTGTCGCCCGGACAGACGCAGTTGACGCGGATCCCCTCTGGCCCGTGGTCGATGGCCAGCGCGCGCGTGAGGTTCGCCACGGCGGCCTTGGTCGCAGCGTAGCTGACGGCGCGCGGCCCGCCGACCAGGCTCCAGCCCGACCCGACCGTCACGATCGCCCCGCCGCCACGCGCCCGCAGCCGCGGAATGGCCGCGCGACAGCACCGGAAGACCGCCGTGAGGTTCACCGCCACGACCTCGTCCCATTCGGCATCGCTCGTTTCGAGCGCCGTATGACGCCGGATGATCCCGGCCGCCGTCACGAGCAGGTCGAGTCCACCGAACGCCTCGGCGAGCGCCGTCACCGCCCGATCCGCCGCACCGGGCTGCGCCAGGTCGACCACGATCGGCAGCGCCCGACCACCCGCGTCGGCGATGCGTTTCGCGACGCGTCCCAGACCCGCCTCGTCGCGGTCGGCGAGCCCCACGGCCGCCCCCTCGGCGGCGAACCGGACGGCCGTCGCCGCGCCGATCCCCGACGCCGCGCCGGTGACGAGCGCGACCCGGCCAGCGAGCCGCCCGAGCGGGGCTCCACGCCGCGATGCCGCCATACGCTTCCGCCTCCTTTCGAAGACCGCGGCCCGTCCCGAGGGCAGCCGCGGTCGGCACGCCGACGCCTGCGAGCCCGTCCCCGGCCGCCACGCCAACCGGCCCGCGCGACCGGCCGCCCGCCCCACCGGCCCGATCGGAATTGGGATACTACACGCCGTACCAGCAGCTCCACCCCGTCGCCGCACGGGCGACGCAGCCCGCACTGGAGGTTCGAGCCATGGAAGGTCCCGCCCCCCGAGCCCACGTCGGGCGCCGCGTCGTGGTCACCGGCGGCGCCAGCGGGATCGGCCTCGCGACTGCGCGGCGCTTCATCGGGGAGGGCGCCCGGGTCGTGGTGCTCGACCGCGATGCGGCCGCGCTCGAGCGCGCCCGTGCCGAGCTGCCCGGGCTTGCCGGCGCCGTCCGCGCCGACGTGAGCCAGCCCGACGAGGTGGAGGCCGCGTTCGGCGAGACCGACGGGCTGCTCGGCGGGGTGGATATCCTGATCGCCAACGCCGGCATCAGCGTCCGTAACCGCTTTCTCGACATCGAGCCCGAGCAGTGGTCGCGTGTGATCGGCGTCAACCTCACGGGCGCCTTCCTCTGCGCGCGCGCCGCCGTGCGGCGGATGGCCGAACAGCGCTCGGGGGTGGTCCTCTTCACGTCGTCGACGAACGGCCTCGACGGGCACCCCTTCTACGCCGACTACAACGCCTCCAAGGCCGGCATCAACCTGCTCATGAAGACCATCGCGCTCGAATGCGCCCCCTGGCTGCGTGCAAACGCCGTCTGCCCCGGGTACGTCCTGACCCCCATGCAGCAGGCCGAGTACACGCCCGACATGCTCGCCGCGGTCAACCGCCGCATTCCGCTGCAGCGCCACGCCCAGCCCGAGGAGGTCGCCGCGCTGTTCGCGTTTCTCGCCTCCGACGAGGCGGCCTACATCACGGGACAATGCATCAGCATCGACGGCGGAGAGACCGCCTGAGCAGCGGTGCCGGTCCGCAGCGCGTGCCGGCACCGGCGATGGAGTGAGACCCACGTGACCAACGACGCTGGCACCGCCGTCCACCCCTACATCCCGAGCAGCGTGCCCGAGATGCGGGACGCCATGCTGCGCAGCATCGGCGCGCGCGACGTGGCGGAGCTCTATGCCGACGTCCCGCCCGAACTGCGTCTCGATCGCCCGCTGCAGCTGCCCGAGCCGCTCCGCTCGGAGCACGACCTACGGCGGCACATCGAGGAGCTCCTTGCCCGCAACGTCAGCACCGCCGAGTATCCGAGCTTCCTCGGCGCCGGCTGCTATCGGCGCTTCGTGCCGGCCGTGTGCGACGAGATCAACGGCCGCGCGGAGTTCCTGACCGCGTACGGGGGTGAGCCGTACGAGGACCATGGCCGCTTCCAGGCGCTCTTCGAGTACTGCAGCATGATGGGCGAGCTGCTCGAGATGGACGTGGTGAGCGTCCCCACGTTCGACGGCGCGCAGGCCGCCGCGACGGCACTGCGCATGGCCGGCCGGATCACCGGTCGCCACGCGGTCCTCGTGCCCGCGACGACCAACCCCCAGCGGCGGTCGGTGATCGCGAACTATGTCGACGGCGCGCTCGAGGTGGTCGAGGTCGACTACGACCGCTCGACCGGCCTGCTCGACCTCGCCGACCTGCGCGCGAAGCTGTCGCCCGCGACGGCGGCGGTCTTCATCGAGAACCCCGGCTACTTCGGCGTCATCGAGGCGCAGGCGCCCGAGATCGTCGCGCTGGCCCACGCGCAGGGCGCCCTCGCCGTCGCCTGCGTCGATCCTTCCTCGCTCGGCGTGCTCGAGGCGCCCGGGGCCTACGGCGCGGACATCGCCTGCGGCGATCTGCAGCCGCTCGGCATCCACATGTACTTCGGCGGCGGCCAGGGCGGCTTCATCGCCACACCCGACGAGGAGCGGTTCGTCGCGGAGTATCCCTCGCGGCTCTTCGGCCTGACCCGCACGGTCGTCGAGGGGGAGTACGGGTTCGGCGACGTCTTCTGGGAACGCACCAGCTTCCACGGCCGCGAAGAGGCCAAGGAGTTCGTGGGAACGGCCGCCGCGCTGTGGGGCATCACCGCGGGCGTCTACCTCGCGCTGATGGGGCCACAGGGCATGCGCGAGATCGGCGAGACGTCCATGCGGCTGGCCCGGTACGCCGCCACGTGCTTGGCGACCATCCCAGGCGTGCGTGCTCCGCGCTTCTCCGGCATCCCCTTCACCGAGTTCGTCGTCGACTTCTCGGCGACCGGCCGGACGGTCCGCGAGATCAACGCGGCGCTGCTCGACGCGGGGATCTTCGGCGGCGCCGACCTGTCCGACCAGTTCCCCGAGCTCGGCCAGGCCGCGCTCTACTGCGTGACCGAGCTGCACACGCGTGACGAGCTCGACCGGCTGGCCGATACGCTGCGGCAGGTGCTGGCATGACGCGCACGGGAGCCACCGAACAGGATGAGGACCGGGGACCCGCGATGACGATCCCGCAGGCGCCGGAGACGCGGCGCCGCTTCCACGAGGCGCGCTGGGACGAACCGGTCATCTTCGAGCTCTCCGTCCCGGGCGCCCGCGGCGTCCTACCGCCCCGTCCGGACCGCGAGCTGCCGGAGGCCGACTCGGAGGCGCTGGTCCCGGCGGCGATGCGGCGGCGCCGGCCACCTGCTCTCCCCGAGCTTTCGCAGCAGGCCGTCCTGCGCCACTACCTGCGGCTCTCCCAGGAGACGCTCGGGGCGGACCTGAATGTCGACGTCGGTCAGGGCACCTGCACCATGAAGTACAGCCCCAAGATCAACGACCAGCTGGCGCGCAGCCCGCAGCTCGCCGAGCTGCACCCGCTCCAAGACGAGCGCACGGTGCAGGGGATCCTCGAGGCGATCTATCGGCTCGACCTGCTGCTGCGCGAGATCTCCGGCATGGACGCCTTCACGCTGCAGCCCGCGAGCGGCTCGCAGGCGATCTTCGCGGCGGCGGCGATGCTGCGCGCGCACCTGCGAGCACGCGGCGAGTTCCCCGCGCGGGACGAGATCGTCACGACGATCTTCTCGCATCCGTCCGACGCCGCCGCGGCGCACGTCGCGGGCTTCCGTATCGTGACCCTGCAGCCCGGTCCGCACGGACACCCCGATCTCGCCTCGCTGCGGGCCGTGCTCGGCAAGCGCACCGCCGGGCTCTTCATCACGAACCCTGAGGACACCGGCATCTTCAACCCCGACATCGCGGCGTTCACCCGGGCGGTCCACGACGTGGGCGGGCTCTGCGTGTACGACCAGGCCAACGCGAACGGACTGCTCGGCATCACCCGCGCCCGCGAGGCCGGCTTCGACGCTTGTTTCTTCAACCTGCACAAGACCTTCTCGACCCCGCACGGTTCGGGCGGCCCGGCCTGCGGGGCGCTCGGCGTGCGGTCGCACCTGGAACCGTACCTCCCCGCGCCGATCGTCACCTTCGACGGCCGCCGCTATCACCTGGACGCGGAGCGGCCCGCGAGCGTAGGCAAGGTGCGCACGTGGTACGGCGTGCCGGAGGTCCACCTGCGTGCCTATGCTTGGATCATGAGCCTCGGGGCCGCGGGCCTGAGGACCGTGGCCGAGTCGGCCGTCCTCTGCAACAACTATCTCCTGGAGCGGGTGCGGCGGATCCGCGGCGTCGAGGTGCCGTGGCCCAACCGGCGCCGGCTGGAACAGGTGCGCTACAGCTTCGAGCCGCTGGGGCGCGAGACCGGCGTGGGGTCGGAGGACGTCGGCCGGCGCATGGCCGACTTCGGGGTCCACTACTGGACGAGCCATCACC
Source organism: Chloroflexota bacterium (assembly GCA_021812735.1). Next base: position 6,045 of record JAKAMV010000098.1, read on the forward strand.
CGTGGCTCATCCCCGAGCCGTTCACGCTCGAGCCAACCGAGTCGTATTCGCAGCACGAACTCGACGAGTACGCCGCGATCCTCGCGCGTGTCGCGCGCGAGGCATACGAGGATCCCGAGCTGGTCCGCTCCGCGCCCCACGCGAGCGTGGTGCACCGCCACGACCATGGGCCCCTCGACGATCCGGCGCGCTGGGCGATGACCTGGCGGGCCTACCTGCGCAAGCGCGGCGCCGCGGCCGGTACTGAAGCGACGGGCGAGTAGGGCGCGACGCCCCGGACGAAACGCCTCGGGGCCTACGACCCGAGCCAGTCGGTGAGGTCGATCGGGCGCAGCCGGGGGCTCGGCGTCACGCCCGGGATGCGACCGCGCTTGGCGATCGGCTTGCCGTCGATCTCCTTGAGGTCGCCCGTGAAGTCGATGGGGCTCGCGCCGCTGATGTAGCTCCCGACCGCGAAGGAGTCGACGGGGGCTCCGCGCTCCTTGAAATGGGTGATCCGGTCGGGGTTGAGCCCACCGCTCACGATGATCCTGACGTGCTGGTAGCCGGCCTGGTCGAGTCGGGCGCGCACTTCGGTCACCAGGTCGGGCGTCACGCGGCCACGTTCGGACGGCGTGTCGAGCCGGATCCCGTAGAGCCGTTCGCCGAGGGCATCCGCCACCCGCAGCGCCTCCTCGGCCTCGTCCTTGAACGTGTCGACGAGCACGATGCGCGGCACGTCCGGGGGGAGGTCGCGGTCGAACGCCTCCGCCGCGCGCACCGTGTCGCCGAACATGAGCACGAGCGCATGGGGCATCGTGCCCGTCGGGCGCAGCCCCGAGAGCCGCGCCCCCGCCGGCGTGGAGGCGCCCACGCAGCCACCCACGATCGCCGCGTAGTCGAGCGTCTCGGAGACGTTCGGGTGGACGTGCCGCGCCCCGAAGCTGATGACGGGCTGCGGTGCCGCCGCCTCCACACAGCGCCGCGCTGCGGTGGCCCAGCCGGTCGACTGCGCCATCATCCCCAGGATCGCGGTCTCGTACAACCCGAACTTGCGGTAGCGTGCCCGGATCCGCAGCACGATCTCGCGCTCCGCGAAGAGGTCGCCGTCGGAGAGCGCCTCCACGACCGCCTCGCCGGGAGCGGCGCCCTGCAACGCGTGCGCCAGGAGCGTCTTGGCCTCGTCGATGCCGCACAGGACGCCGGACTGGCGCGAGAAGACCTCCATCACCACGAGCGGGTCGATCCCCTCGCGCTCCAGCACCTGTTGGGCGCGGTAGAAGTAGACGTCGGCCGAGTCGCCCTCGAGGATCTCCCGGGAAGGCCGCCGGCGGACCGGCCGCACCTGCTCCATCGGCGCTATGCCCCGGCCGGCGCAGCGGCGAGTTCGGCGCTGCTCGCCAAGCGCGCCCCAAGGATCTTGCGCATGTGCTCCAATGCGAAGGCGTGCGCGGCCGGGTCGAACGAGGCGACGCAGTCGGTCACGATGGTGGTTTCGTAGTCGCGGTTGCGTAGGTCGGCGGTCGTGTGGAGCACGCAGATATCCGTCATCACACCGACCACCGCCACCTCGGTCACATCGCGATCGCTCAGCACCACGTCGAGCGGCGTGTCGAAGAACCCACTGTAGCGGCGTTTGGGCACCACGATCGCCCCCTCGACGAGGTCCGCCAGCTCGGGGATCACCTCGACCTCCTGGGTGCCCCGCACACAATGCGGTGGGAACATGCGGAACTCCAGGTCATCCGGATCGTGGGTGTCCGTCAGGAAGACCAGCAGCGACCCGCGGGCGCGCTCGCGCTCGAGGAACGCCCGCGTCGCCGGGATGATGGAGCGGCATGCTTCGCCGCCGTAGAGGTTGTGGCCTGGCTCGAGGAACCCCCGCACCATGTCCACCACGATAACGGCCTTCACGACTCCCCTGCCCTCTCGTTGCCGATCACCTCTGGCCCGCCCGCGCGATCGTCGGCGCCGAGTGTAGCAGGGCCACCGACCAGCTCGGCCAGCTCTGCCGCATAGCGCCGCAGCAGCGACTCCCCGCGCGACGCGCGGCCAGGACCGGGCGGTGCCGTGAGGCCGCCGGGTCCGAGCCACGGCGCGGCCGTGTCGAGGATGTAGTCGCACACCGCGAGCACCCGCGCGATCGCCAGGCCAAGGGTCCACACGTCGGCCGCCTCGGCCGGCATCTCCACCGCGAGCACGGGACGGAGCTCGGCGTCGAGCCCGAACTTCACGAAGGGCAGCTCGTCGTTCCAGCGGAGCAGCTGCTGGTACGTCCGGCGCGCGTCGTCCTGGACCGGCGGCGCGAACGGCACCCAGACGATCAGGCCGATGCCCGGCCCGCAGATCACCGTGACGCGCAGGTCGAAGCGCCGCCGCCCATCGAGCAACAGGTCCCATGCGGTCACGCCCTCTCGCTCCACGCGCACGGCCGCCGACAGACCCAGCTCCGCGAGCCAGGCATCGACCGATGCCGCCGACACGCGCCGCGCGGCCAAGGGTCGGGGCCCCGCTGACCGTCGGTGGGGCGCTGCGGCGGGATCCGGCGCGGCGGGATCGGGCGCGGCGGCGCCGGGCACGGCGGGGCCGGGCACGCGGTCGGGCGCCGTCGCGGAGCCGTGGGCCGTGGGATCGGGCGGGCTCGTTGGCCGCTCCGGGCGGCGCCGCGCGGTCAGTCGAGGACGCCGAAGCCGGGCTGCCCGGCCGGCACGCCGAGATCGCCGTCCGAGCCGTCGTTGCGCCCGGCCCGCCCACTCCGGACCCCGACCGCCATGGGCGTCTGTGCCGCCTCGGCGCCACCGCGGTTGCCACCGGCACGGGCGCGCGGCGCGGGTTCGGTGGTCTCGTGGCGACGCTCGACGGTCTGGCCGCTGCGCACCACGCGGCCGCGGTAATCCGCGGCACGCACCCCCTCGGCGATCTTGACGTTGCGCCCGATGCGCACTCCACGCGGGACGACGGCCCGCTTGCCCACCACGGTGATGCCGGTGTTGAGGCGAGACGGCTCCTGGCGATTGGCGATCGTCAGGTCCGCTCCCTCGCCGACCACCGCGTTGGGACCGACCGCCACCTGCTTGTCGAAGATCGCGCGGTCGACCACGGCCCCGGCCCGGATGACGGAGTCGAGCATCACGACGCTGTCACGGACGACCGCGCCGACGTCCACCCGCACGCCCGGCGAGAGCACCGAGTGCTCCACGGTGCCGTAGATCACGCAGCCGTGGCTGACCATACTGCGATGGACGCTCGCCGTGGGGCCGATCTTGGCCGGCGCGCGCTCCTCCGAGCGCGTGTGGATCGGCCAGCTCGTGTCGTACAGGTCCAGCTCGGGACGCTCGTCGAGCAGATCCATGTGGGCCTGCCAGTAGCTCTCGATCGTGCCCACGTCCTGCCAGTAGCCATCGAAGCGGTACCCGAACACGCGGGCGCCCCCCGCCAGCATGGCCGGGATGACGTGGGCGCCGAAGTCGATGCGCGTTTCGTCCAGCCAGCGCAGGAGCGCCCGCTTGGCGAACACGTAGATCCCCATGCTCACGAGGTTGCTCTTGGGGGCCCGCGGCTTCTCCTGCCAGTCGACCACTCGATCGTTCTCGTCGAGTGTGACGATCCCGAAGCGATGGGCCTCTTCCAGCGGCACCGTGCGCACCGCGATCGTCACGTCGGCCCGGTGGCGCCGGTGCGCGGAGAGGAAGGGCTGGTAGTCCATCTTGTAGATGTGGTCGCCGGCCAGGACCAGGACCGTGTCGCCCGGCGCCCGCTGCACGACCTCGAGGTTGCGCAGGACAGCGTCGGCGGTGCCCCGGTACCACTCGTTGGGGCGGCCGCGCGACACGAAGGGCTGCAGCAGCCGGATCCCGCCGCTGGTGCGGTCCAGGTCCCACGGCCGCCCGGCGCCGATGTGGTCGTTCAGGGAGCGTGGGTTGTACTGCGTGAGCACGACGACGTTGTGGATGTCGCTGTTGACGCAGTTGCTCAGCGCGAAGTCGATGATGCGGTACTTGCCCCCGAACGGCACGGCCGGCTTGGCACGGAGGCTGGACAGGATCGAGAGCCGTTCGCCCTCTCCGCCCGCGAGGATGACCGCCAGGACGCCCTTCACGCCCACGATGCTACACCCCCGACTGCGCCCGCCCGAGCGGGTCATCGTCTGCCGGTCACGCCTGCCCCGCAGGATAGTCCGTCTCACCGGGATCGGCCTGTCGATCGCCGCGGCGCGCATCCGGATGGCCCCGAGCGGCGGGAGGCTGGCCCCCCACGGGACGTTCTCCCGCGCGGCCGGGGCTCACAGGAACAACCGTGGGTTGACGAACGTGCCGTTGAGTTCGACCGCCCAATGCAGGTGCGGGCCGGTGCTGTTGCCGGTGTTGCCCTCGTAGGCGATCACCTGCCCCTGGTGCACGAACTCGCCCTTGGTCACCGCCGGGGGATGAGCGTACGCGTCGACGTGGGCGTACCAAGTCAGCAGGTTCTGCGAGTGGGCGATGATGACGATCCAGGCCCGTGCGTACGGTGGGTCGTACGGGTTGGGGCCCACGAAGACGACGGTGCCATCGCCGGCCGCCCGGATCGGCGTGTACTCGGGCGCCACGATGTCGATGCCGGTGTGGAAGTGCGCGCAGTTGCCGAGGGGGGGCTCGGCGATGAACCCGGTGCAGCCGAACTCCTGGCTCACGATGCCCGGCATGGGCCAAATGAGCGTGCCGTTGTACTGCGAGGGGATGCCCTGCTGCTCCGCGACTAGGCGCGCGATCAGGGCGGCCAGCTGTTCGAGCGCTTTCTGCTCGGCGGCCAGCTGCGCCGCCGCCTGGGCCTTCGTCAGCTTGAGCTTCTTGAACGCCGCGAGCTGCGCCGCCTGGGCGGCGCGCGTGCGCGCCTCGAGCGCAGCCAGCTGCTTCTGTGCCGCCAGCAGCGCGTTGCGCTGGTTCGTCACTTCCTGCTTCTGCTGGTACATGGTCAGCCGCGCCTGCTGCGTCTGGGCCCGCGTGACCGCCGTCGCGCCCTGCAGCGCCTCGAGGGACTGCTCATCCTGCTGGATCTGCGCGGCCAGCCGGGCGTCCTGGTGACCGATGCTCAGGTAGTACCCGACGTCGGCCAGGACGTCCGCGAGCGAGCGCGCGGTCAGGAGCTGCTCGAGCAGCGTGGTCTGCTGCACCATGTACGCGTCCGCGATGTGGCGGGCGAGCGTGGCGCGCTGGTCGGCGAGCTGCTGCTGGCTGGCCGCGATCTTGGAGTCCAGCGCAGCGAGTGCAGCGTCGAGGTCGCCGACCTGCGTGACGAGCGCCGCGTACTGCGCGCGCACGTCGGTGAGCACCCGCTGGGCGGTCGCGATCTTGGCCTGGAGCTTGGCCTGGTCGGCGTTGATCCCCTTGAGCTGCGTAGCGGTGTCGGCGAGGACGCCCTGCAGCCTGGCCTCGCTCGCCTGCAGCGCCTGGATCTGCTGCCGCTGCGCGGCGATCCTGGCCTCCAGCGCCTTCTGTGCCTTGACGGCATCGGAGAGGGGGTCCGCGCGGACCGTCGCGGCGCCACCGAACGAGCCGAGTGAGCCGAATAGAAGGGGAATCAGCAGCAGTGCGGCGAGCACCGCACGTCGCCTGTGCAGCGTGTGTCCTATGCGACGCATCGCATCATCGTGCAGGCTTCGACTCCCTGCGACGCCCCTCGGGGCGCCGTTGCTGTCCCTGCCCGCCGGTGGTGCGCCGTTCGAGCGACAGGGCACGGTCCGCAGGAACGACTCCGGCTGAGCGCATCATACGGCGCCGCGTACGGCGCCCGCAACGCCGCGGCCGACGCATCTCGCGTCGGGCGGGACATTCGGCCTCGGTTGGTGCACCACCACGGTGCCCCCGACGATCGGATCACCCGAGCGGGCGCAGCACCGCGAGAAACGCGGCCACGATCAGGATCGGACCGAACGGGATCGCGCTACGCAGCCCCAGCCGGCGGGTGGCCAGCAGCAGGACCAGGACCAAACCCGCGGCAAGCGACGCGACGATGAAGCCGGCCACGAGCTGCGAGACACCGCACACCAACCCCAAGCTCACCGCCAGTTTCAGATCGCCCATCCCCAGCGCGCCCCGGAAGAGGACGCCGGTGACCGCGAGGAAGAGGGGGGCCAGGATCCCGGCCGCGAGCCCACTGACCAGCCCGAGCTGTTTGTCCGCGAGGACCGGGTTCCAGCCAAGGAGCAGGATCGCGAGCGCCGCGGGGACCAGCGGCAGCGTGATCTCGTCGGGGAGGAGTCGCTGGTCGAGGTCGGTCGCAAGCAGCATCACGAGCGCCGCGAAGAAGAGCCCAGCGACCGCGAGGTCGCGGGGCGCGCCGAAGCGCCCCGGCAGCGCGAAGAACGCCCCGGCAGCGAGCAGCACCACGAGCCCCGTGCGCCAGTCGACGGGCCGGACCCGCGCCGCCTCGTGCTCGGGCCAGCGGGCCGCCAGCCGGTCGGCCAGGTAGCCGTAGACGCCGCCGGCGAGGCCGCTCAGCGCAGCGATGACCCAGGTCGCGATTCCGTCCACAGCGGGCATGGTGCCCGCATTGGTGCGCGCGGGCAACTCCGTCGGTGGTCCCGGTCGGAGGCCGACGCTGGTCCCGCCCGGCCGCCGACACAGATCGCGCCCGGCGCCCGACACAGATCGCGCCCGGCGGCCAGCGCCTATCCCCGCTGGGCGCCCTCGAGCGCGAGCTCGACGAGCGTCGCATGCGTCACGCCGGTGGCGCCGCGCGGCGCCCACGCCGTCGCCTTGCGCAGATACGCGCTGCCGCCGATGTCCATGTGGACCCACGGCCGGGTCACGAACTGGCGCAGGAAGAGGCCGCTCTTGACGAGCGAGCCGTCCGCGGGACCCGAGTTCTGCAGATCCGCGTACCAGCTCTCCATGTCCGGCACGTAGTCCTCGACGAGCGGGATCTGCCAGTAGCGCTCCCCCTGCCGAGCTCCCGCGGCGGCCACCTCCTCGTACCAGGACTGTGGGACGCCGAACGCGCCGGTGATCTGCTTCCCGAACGCGCGCTCCACGGCGCCGGTCAACGTCGCGACGTCGACGAGGTGCGTGCCACCGAGCCGCTCCGCGTAGGTCAGCGCGTCGCCCAAGATCAGGCGGCCCTCCGCGTCCGTGTTCTGGATCTCGACGCGCTTGCCGTTGAGGGCCCGGACGATGTCCCCTGGGCGGGTCGAGTGCGGCCCTGGCATGTTCTCGACGGCCGGCGCGAGCGCCAGCAAGGGCAGGTCGGGTGCCAGCCGCTTCGCCGTCACGATTGCGGCGATGACGGTGCACGCACCCGTCTTATCCATCTTCATCTCTTCCATGCGGTCGGCCGGCTTGATCGAGATGCCGCCGGAGTCGAACGTGACGCCCTTGCCGACCAACGCGAGGAGGCGCCCGCGGGCATCCCGCGCGCCGTCCGCGCCGTTGCGCAGCACGATCAGCCGCGGCGGGTTGTCGCTGCCGCGCCCGACCGCCATGAACATGCCCATCCCGAGCTCGGTCGCGCGCTCCGGCCCGATCACGTCGATCGCGAGGCCGTGCGCCCTGGCCAGGTCGGTCGCCGCGTCTGCCAGCGCCGCCGGGCTCACGTCGTTCGACGCGCGGTTGGCCAGGTCGCGCGCGATGCGCGCCCCCTCGCCGATGGTCATCCCACGGGCCGCCGCTGCCTGCAACGCGCCGACGTCCGCGCCGGGTGCGATCAGGACGAGCTCCTCGAGCTGCGGCGGCGCCTCGGTGTAGTCGGTCCGGTAGAGCAAGGCCGGGTCGTACGCGCCCTCGACGACGCCGCGCGCGACGAGCATCGCGAGGTCGGCGGCGGAGAGCCCGGGCCGCGCGCGCAGCACGGCCGGCAGCCAGACGGCGAGGCTGGTCACGCGACGGCCGGCGAGACGGCGCTCGAGGGACGCCGCGAAGCGGTACGCGACGACCGCATCCAACGCCTCGCTTGCGCCGGCGCCGGCCGCGAGCACCCACGCCGCGCCGAGGTCGCGGCCCCGCAGCAGCGCGGTGCGGTACGGGGAAGCGTCGATCTCGCCGAAACGGCGATAGTCGCCAATTGCGCCGTCCAGCCGACGGTCGAGCTCGGCCAGGGTCGGGGCGTCGGGTTCTGCCGGCTCGTCGGACGTGATGGGCACGGCCAGGACGTCGGCCCGGACGGACCACGGCTGGTCGGAGACAACCCGGATCTGCATGCGGATGGGCTCCTCGTGTGGGTCAGGCGCAGCGGCTCGGACGAAGCGCGTCGGCGGAACGGCGCGCCGCACGACCGCGGCGGGGCTGGGCGGGTGCAATGGAATGCCGGTGTCAGTGCGCCAAGTGTAGCGCCGCCACCGCGTCGGCGAGGTCGCCGCGCGCCTCCTCGATCGCGATCGCAGCCTGGTTGAGCCCGGCCTGCGCGATCTCGCCCAGGATCACCACCAGCGCCCGGGTGTCTGGGGGAAGCAGCTTCTGGGCCGCAGCCACGCGCGCGACGAGCCGTTCGCCGCGTGCCGTCAGCCGACCGCCGGACTGCTGCAGCTCGGTGTAGAGCGCGACCAGCGCCGTGTCGTAGGCGCTCATGCGGTCGATGTAGGTGGAGAGCGTCGAGACATCGGCCCGGTTCGCCAAGGCATCCCGAGTTCGGCGGGCCTGGTCGAGCATCCCCGACGCCTCGGCCAGGGTGGCGAGCGCCGCCCGGTACCGGCCCGCGTGCGCCCGCTGGGTGGCGGCGAAGACCAGGTCGTCGTGGCGCTGCAGGACGGCGGTGAGCTGCACCGCCGGCAGCGAGCCATCGGCGAGGGCGCGCCAATCGGCGGGCACGGGTGCCGTGGTCTGCACGGCCGCACTGGCGGCCGCCAGCATGGCCCGGGATCGATCGCCGAGGGATCCCGGCTCGGCCGTGGCCCCGAGCGCGCGCAGCGCGGCGTCGAGCCGAGAGACACGTGACTCGATCGAGGCGACCAACCGGTCGCCGGTGGCGAGGTCGTTCGCGAGCAGATCCTGACGGCGCGCGACCAGATCAGCGAGCGCGTGCCGTGCCGTGTCCCCCAGCCCGGCCACGTCGTCCGCCAGGGCCGTGTAGTCGGGCGCGAGGGCGCGGATCCGCGCCTGGAACGCGACGTCCTGCACCCACGTGAGCTCCGGTCGGCTGGCGTCGCCGGGCAGGTGATCGGCGCTGACGGCAAGCCCGGCGCCACCTAACGCGATGAAGAGAGCGGCGACCAGCCACGTGATGGCCAACGGGAACCGGCGAGCGCGATGCGGACGTCCCGGCATGGGATGCAGTCTAGCGGGCGGCTAGCGGGCGGCCGACGGACGGCCTGGGCGGCGGCGCGGGTGGCAGGCGACGGCGGGCGGCCCACCGCGCGCTACCATCGCGGCTGATGGCGCGCCACGCAACCACAGGACCGCGCGGCGTCGCAGCACCAGCGGACGTCGGCGCCTTGCTGCGTCGGATGCCGAAGGCCGAGCTGCACCTGCACCTCGACGGCTCGCTGCGGCCTGCGACCGCCCTGGAGCTCGCCCGCGAACGTGGCTTCGACGCAGGGCTCGATCTGCCAGGCATGCGCTCCCGGCTCGCCGGCCCGGCGCAGGCCGCCAACCAGGCCGAGCTGCTGCGCGCCTTCGACCTGCCGATCGCCCTGCTCCAGGACCGCGAGAGCCTGCGACGCGTCACCGCCGAGCTCGTGGAGGACGTCGCGGCCGACGGGACGCGGTACGTCGAGATCCGCTGGGCTCCCGCCCTCCACGTGCAGCGCGGCTTGCCCCTCGACGCCGCGATCGCGGCGGTGGTGGCCGGGGCCCGGGACGGCGTGGCCGCCGTCGTGCGACGCGCCGCGGTCGCCTCGCCGGCCCCCACCACGAGCGAACGCGCCATCTCCGATGCCGGGGCGTTGCCGCCCCTGACCGTCAGGCTCATCGCAGTCGCCATGCGCACCCACGCGCCGGAGGCGAACGTGGCGGTGGCGGAGGCCGCCGCGCGGTTCACCGGCGCCTGGTTGACCGGCTTCGATCTCGCCGGACCCGAGGCCGCTCGGCCCGATCCGCTGCTCCATGCCCGTGCGATCGAAGCCGCGCGCGCCGCTGGACTCGCCATCACGGTCCACGCGGGTGAGTGGGGCGGCGCGGCGCAGGTCCGGCGGGCGCTCGCGCTCCGTCCGGCACGGATCGCACACGGCACCCCGGCCATCGACGATCCGGCGCTCGTCGCCGACCTGCGCGAGCGGGGCGTGACGCTCGACCTCTGTCCGACCAGCAACGTCCAGGCGGCGATCGTCCCGCGCCTGGCGGACCATCCCCTGCCGCGTCTCCTGCGGGCCGGCGTGCCGGTGACGCTCTCCACGGACGATCGAACGGTGAGCGCGGTGACGCTGGTCGAGGAATATCGCCGCGCGCTCGACGAGCTCGGTCTGACGCTCTCCGAGCTCTGGCGCGTCGATCGGCATGCGCTCGAGGCGGCGTTCCTGTGGGACGACGAAGCCCTGCGTGCCCGGCTCCTGGCGGCCTTCGATGCCTTCGCGGCCGCCGAGCCGCTGCTGCATACATGACGCACGGCGTGGTCCGACCCAGGTCAGGGCGTTCGGCCGCCGGATGGACCGCTCGCGAGCTGCGCCAGGGCGCGCCGCAGCTCCACGGCGTCGGCAGCGACCAGCGTCGGACGGCCGTCCGGCGGGAGCGCCTCGGCATCGGCCCGGCTCGTGACCCCGGTGAGCATCAGCACAGAGCGGGCGCCGATCCGGTTCGCCGCTGCGATATCGGTCAGGGCGCCGTCGCCGATCACGATCGCCTCCTGCGGCTCGCGTCCTACCGAGCGCGCCGCCTGCTCGAAGAGGATCGGCGACGGCTTGCCGACGACCAGGTCGGGCGGACGCTGAGCGGCCGTCTCGAGGGCCGCGACCACGGCGCCCGCCCCCGGCGCGAGCCCGTCGGCCGTCGGAAAGACGGGATCGCGGTTGGTGGCGACGAAGCGTGCGCCCGCACGGACCGCCTGCATCGCCACCGTGAGCCGCTGGTAGGTGAGATGGCGGTCGATCCCCACGACGACGGCGTCCGGGCCCGCCGCCAAGCCGCGCGCGGTCGGCGGGACGGTGCGCAGCCCGACGTCGCGCAGCTCGCGCGCCAGGCCCTCGGCGCCGAAGACCATCACGACGCGCAGCGGCGGATCGGCGGCGCGCAGGGCGAGGGCGGTCGCGCACGCCGAGGTGAAGACCGAGCCGGGGCCTACCGGCGCCCCGAGCCCTGCGAGCTGCTCCACGTACTCGCTCCGGTGGCGGCTCGAGTTGTTGGTGCAGTAGAGAACGAGGTCGCCGGCCGCCGCGCGCTCCGCCAGCACGGCGGCGACGCCGGGGACCGGTTGGCGCCCCCGATACAGGACGCCGTCGAGGTCGACCAGCAGCAGCATCATGGCCCCATGGTAGGGTGCCCGGGGCCAGCCATGCCGGGTGCGCGACGCGAGCCCGAAGCGTTTGTTCGGCGATGCGCGGCGGTCACCGAATGCGCGGTGGCCAGATGAGGCGCCACGGTGATCCCTGGCGCGACGTGTCGGCGCTCCTTGTCGACGGCAACAACGTCCTCTACGCCTGGGCCGGTGACCCGGGCCCGGGGCCGCTCCACGGCTTGCTCGCGCGCCTCGCGGCCGCGGTGCCGCCCCGCATCGATACACAGGTGATCCTGGACGGGGCGCCCGATCCTGGTGCACCGGCCGCGACACGGATTCGCCCCGGGCTGGCGGTCCGGCATGCCGGTCGTCGCAGCGCCGATGCTCTGCTGGTCGAGCTCGTTGAAGCGCGGCCGTTCTTCGAGCGGGCGGGCGTGCTGGTCGTGACGAACGACCTGGCCCTCGGCGAGCGGGTCGGGCGAGCCGGCGGGCGAGCGCGCCCGGTCGGGTGGCTCGCGGAGCGGCTCGCCGACCGAACGACGACGGCGCCACCCCACGGTGGGTCGATCGCCGGACCACGGCCGAGGCGGCTGCGCGGCGCATCCTTCCCGGGCGGGCAACCGACCGGGCCGGCAGAGCCGGGCAGCTCATGGCCCACGGCCGGCGCCCCACCCGCGGGCGCGCGACCGACGGCCAAGCGACCGGATCGGCCGGGAGGAGATCCCGACGTCGCGCCCCCGAACGCCGACGAGGCCGAGCGAGAGCCGTGGCGGCCCGGGCGCGGCGCGACCCGCAAGCGCGGCAACCCGCGGCGCGGCCACTGACTGCGAGCGACCGCCCCCGGGTGCGCCGCCCGGCCGACTCGCCGGGGAGTGGCTGGCGGCTGGCGCCGGTCCGGCCGTGCGGAGCGATCAGCGGCAGCGCGCGAACGGTGGGGCGATGCGCGAGTGCGGACCCTGCCGTTCG
>JAKAMV010000835.1 GCA_021812735.1 Chloroflexota bacterium
GGCGCGCGGGCCCCTCGCTCGCCACGCGCTGATCCGGGCGCCGCTCGCTGCGCGGAGGAACGGGAACGCCGACAGGTCCATTCGCTCGCCGGTCGAGCGGGCGGCCTCGCCTGGGCATCGCGTCAGCCGCCTGGTGAGCGATGCAGAACGCCGTCGTGTCCATTCGCTCGCCGGACGAGCGGCAGTGGCGCCACTCGCGGTGCCACGGGAGCGGCAGCACGGGCGAGCAGCACCCGCGCACACGGACGGGCCCACGCGTCTGGCGCGGGCTCGGATCGCGGGGAGCGGGGCGCGAGGAGCGGCGAGCGGCGAGCGGCGAGCGGGGAGCGGCGAGCGGCGACCTACTCGACGACCGGCCCGAGCGACGGGGTCAGCAGCACCGGCACGCCCAGTTTGTGCGCGTACACCGGGCGGAACCGGCTGGAGTCCCACTGGTCGGGCTGGACCCGCCGCGGCGGCTTGGCCGTCTCGGCAAGCGACACGTGCGCGTACTTGCCGTCGCGGATCGCGGTCATGCGACCGCTGACGCCGTCGGCGATGAGGTCCATCGCCACGTTGGCATACGTGGACGCCACCATCGAGTCGAACATGTCCGGCTCGCCCGAGCGCAGGTCGTAGGTCAGCTCGGACGCCACGGACTCGATGCCGGTCCTGGCCTTGAGCTCGGACGCGAGCACCTCGCCGATGTTCGCCTTGTGCCGGTGCCCGAAGGCGTCGGCCTCGCCCACGTCGGCCATCTGGGCGCCCTTCCAGATCGCGCCCTCGGCGGTGATCACCATCGCGTAGCGCGACGGGTTGTTGCGGTGGTCCTCCTTGAGGATCCCGGCCAGCGCCTCGAGGTCGTACTCGAACTCCGGCACCACGCAGCGGGTCGAGGTCACGTACGCCGTGTACAGCGAGGTGAACCCGGCGTCGCGGCCGAAGATGCGGAACACGCCGATCCGCTCGTGGCTGCCGAGCGTGCTGCGCTGGCGGTTCACGAGCTCCTTCGCGCGGGTGATCGCCGACGAGAAGCCGATGCAGTACTCCGTCCCGTTGACGTCGTTGTCCATCGTCTTCGGGATCGCCACGAGGGGCAGGCCGCGGGAGTAGAGGACCGATGAGAAGGACAGCGTGTCGTCACCGCCGATCGTGACCAGGTGCGTCAGCCCGAGGTGCGCGATGGTGTCGAGGACGTGGTCCGTGAGGTCGTAGACGCCTTCAGAGACCTGCTTGTCGGCAACGCTCCTGGGGTCGAGCCAGGCAGGCAGGTTCGCCGCCCGCATCTTGCGCGGGTTCGTGCGCGACGAGTGGAGGATCGTGCCGCCCGTCCGGTCGATGGTGCGGGTGTTGATGCGGTCGAGCACGCGGACGTACTCGGGATCGAGATCGGAGGTGCGGCGCTGGTGGGTCAGGCCCTCCCAGCCGCGGCGAATGCCCAGGACCTCGAAGCCCAGGTCCGTCGCGCGGTAGACGACGCTCTTGATGACGGCATTCAGGCCCGGGACGTCGCCGCCGCCAGTGAGGATTCCGATCCGTCGAGGTGCAGCCATGAGGGCACGCTCCAGTGGTTCGAGATCGGCCGTCGGCCGACCCGTGGCTGGTGGTGGGCGCAACGCAGCGCGGAGCGCCGGACCGGTCGCCCCACGCCCGGGCAGGCACGGACCCGGGCCATCCTATCGCGCTCCGAGGTGGTTATGATCGGGTACATGAACTACGAGCTGTTCATGGGCGAAGCGCTCGCCGAGGCGCGCGCGGCGGCAGGGCGCGGCCGACCGGCCGTGGGCGCGATCGCGGTCATGGACGAGGCGATGGTGGCGCGCGGCTGCAACCGCGCCGGCGACGCCGACGACCCCACCGCCCACCCGGTGATGACCGTCCTGCGCGAGGCTGCCAAGCGCCTCGGGACGATGCGGCTCTCTGACCTCACGGTCTTCACGACCCTGGAGCCCTGCTCGATGTGCGTCGGCGCACTGCTGGCCTGCGACGTGGCGGCACTCGTCTACGCGTCCCCCAATCCCCTCGAGGGTGCGGCCGGGACGGTGCTCCAGCTGGCGCAGCACCCATCGCTCGGGCGCCGGCTCCAGATCGTGTCGGGAATCCGCCGCGAGGAGGCCGAGGAGCTCGCCGGGATCCCGTCCGAGGTTCCCACCGGCGCCTGACCGATCGGCGCGCGAACGGGGACGGCGATGCCGTCGGCGAACGCGCCGACGTTTGGTATCCTCTCGCGCGGAGAGGTGTCCGAGTGGTTGATGGTGCCGCTCTCGAAAAGCGGTGTGCGAAAGCACCGTGGGTTCGAATCCCACCCTCTCCGCCACTTGCAGCAATCCAGACCCGGCGGTGACCCCGTCGGGTCTTGCTATGCTTCGCCGCGGAGAGGTCGCCTAGTGGCCTAGGGCGCCGCACTGGAAATGCGGTATGGGGCAACCCATCGCGGGTTCAAATCCCGCCCTCTCCGCCAGTTCACCAGCAGCGCCTGAGGCCCCTTCCGGCATGGCGGAGCCCGCCCAGTTCACGGGTCGTGCGGCTCCCGGCGGCCGTCCGCGATCAGCGATGGTCGTTGGAGCGCTTATCGTCGCCTCCCTCGGGCTGGCGGTCGCCAAGCCCTGGGAGCAACCTCGGCCGTCCCCACCACCGTCAGCTGCGGTGGCGGTCCCGAGCGTGACGCCGACGGGAGGGGGCACCCTCCCCATCCAGGCCCCGCCGACGCCGACCCCGGTCTTCCCCTTGCGGATCCCCTTCACGCTCAGGCCGCCGCCCGCCACCGGCGCGCCGTGGACCGACATCCGCTGGCAGCACGTCGACGCGACGCATCCCCTCGCGCATTTCGGCACCGCCCTTCGCTGGGCTGGCGGCTACGCATCCCTTGGCGACGACGGGATGGGGGGCACGCGGCTCTGGACGTCGCCGGACGGGCACGCATGGAACCCGATCGGGAGCGGTACCGCCACGACCTTCTGGCCGGGCGTCCACGTCGAATCCGTCGCCCCGCTCGGTCGTCGGCTGCTCGCGGTGACGTCGCTCCCAGCCCCCCTGTCGCCGGCCAACCCGCCGTCGTCTGATCCCGCATCGGCCGGCCCGTCGGCGCCCCAGTCGGTTGTGTTTGCTTCGTGGCTCTCCGAGGACGGCTCAGCCTGGCAGATGCGAGGAGGCCCGATCCTAACCCAGCCGACCCGGCTCAGCGGGCCCGTCCTCGTCGCCGGCTCAGGCGACCACGCGGTCATCGGCTGGGATGCGTGGCCGGAGCCGGGCGGTGAGACGAGCGGGCATCTGGCCGTGACGGCTGACGGGGCAAGCTGGCAACCGCTTCCGGCGAGCGCCCTCCCGTCCGGCTTCCAAGTCACCGCCCTGGTGGCCGCGCCCGGTGGCGGCTTCCTTGCCGCCGGCAAGTCGGTCGCCGATGGCCTCGCCAGCGCGGCGCTCCTGCGGTCCGACGCGACGGGCCAGGCCTGGACTCCCGTTGCCTTGCCGCAGGACCTTGCGTTCGAGGCCGGGGCGCGGGCCAATGTGGTCTGGCGGCTGGTCGTCGCGGCCGGAGGCGTGCTCGCGATCGGCGACAGCTCGGCGCGAGAGCTCTGGTGGTGGTCGGCCGACGGCCGGCGCTGGACCGCCGTGCCGGGTTTCGACCCCGTCGGGGCCTCCGGCTGCCCGGGCTCGAGTCAGGGTTGCGGCGCCTATGCCGATGGCATGGTCGCGGGCGATTGTGGGCGCGCCGTGGCTGTCGGCGGGGCAGTGGGCCACGCCGCACTCACGGCCTGGGTGTCGGCGGATGCACGGCACTGGCGGCGCCTCGGGTCGCTGGGCGTCGTGCCCCGGGATCGGCCGAGCGGGATCATGCTGCTGCCGGGGGGCATCGTCCTCCTCGGCAGCACGGGTGCCTGGTACGGCGAGGCGGTGTCGGGGCGCTGACCGGCGCGAGCCGATCGGTTCCCGCCCGTCCGCCTGCTATCATCGCCGGGCCGTGCTAGGCGGGGAACTAGCGGTGCCCTGTACCTGCAATCCGCTCCAGCAGGGCTGA
>JAKAMV010000836.1 GCA_021812735.1 Chloroflexota bacterium
GCAGGAGGGGGCGCTGCGGGTCGACGCCGAGCCGATGGAGCACGTCGTCGACCAGCGCGGGCGCGAGCGGCATGTTCTTGGGAGAAAGCGGGTCGATCGACGGCGGGATGAACGCCAGCACGTCCATGCGCAGATCGGGCTTGACGTAGTCAGGGAGGGTGAAGATCGCGGCATCGTAGGCCTCGACCAGGGGGCGCAGAAAGCCCCAGACATCTGGGTTGGCCGCCGTCAGATCGATGTGACAGCGCCAGATCCATCGGCCCGGCGCCTCCGGCCGTAGGGAGCGCAGCGCCGCGGGTTGCGGGTCGTGGACCACGACGTAGTCGTAGGTGCCCTCGAAGGCGGTGGCCAAGCGCCGGCTCGTGCGTTCGTAGATCTGGCGCCGCTCCGCCTCGAGCGCCACGTCCATCCCCTGAAGGCCGTTGTGCATCAGCTTCGTGACGTTCCAGAAGCTGTCGTCGCCGGGCATCAGGCGCCATTCGGGCTGGAGCCCCACGTCGCGCAGTAGGCCGGTGAGGGTGGGCAAGATTTCGGCTACTCCGCCGCCGAACTTGGTGGCGTTGACGTGCAGGACACGGGCGCCGCGCAGCGGCTCGGCCAGGCGCCTGATCTCGGCGATCGCGTCCTCGCCGGCGATCGCGCCGTAGGCGTCCAGCGATAGCGGCGGAACGTGGACTTCTTCGAGCATGCCTCTGCTCCTCTCCGCGCCGGACCTCGGTCGTCCCGGCGCCCCGGCCGCCCAGGACGTCACCTGCGGAACATCCTGGCGGAGAGCGCGGCAACTCCTGAAAAACGGGTTGACGCGCGTTAGTAACGCGCGTTAGTCTAGCGACGCTCAAGCTCCGGTCAAGCCCCTGCGGGGCAGAACGAGGAGGCGGACGCCGATGGCGATCCAGAAACGACCGACCAGCACCGACGTGGCTCGGTTGGCCGGCGTCTCCCGCACGACCGTCTCGTTCGTCCTGAACGACCATCCCGCTGCGCAGATCAGCGCGGCCACACGCGCCCGAGTGCTGGCGGCGGCCGAGGCGCTCGGCTACGCTCCCAACGCCTCGGCGCGCACGTTGGCGGTTGGTGCGAGCCTGGTGCTCGGCCTGGTGCTGCGGCAGCGTCCGGAACAGGTCGCCGTCGATGCCCTGCTGCCCGAGACACTCCGCGGCCTGACCGATGCGGCACGGGAGGGTGGCTACCGGGTGATGGTCGAGCCACTCCCTCCGGGCGATCACTCGTACACGACGCTCCTGCGGGCGCACCACGTCGACGGCCTGGTGGTCTCGGGGCCGCGGGCGGACGACCGTGCCCTCGTCGAGCTCCAGGAGGACGGTTTCCCGCTCGTGTTACAGGGTTCGCTGCCCGGCGTGGCGATCCCGAGCGTGGACGTCGACAACGTCAGCGGCGCACAGCGGGCGGTCGAGCACCTGATCGCCGTCGGGCACCGACGGATCGCCTGCATCACGAATGCGCCACTCGCCTACACGGCCGCCGCCGAACGGCTCGCCGGGTACCGCGCCGCCCTCGAGGCCGCCGGCATTCCGTACGACGAGCAGCTGGTGGCGCACGCCGACTTCGACGCGGCGAGCGGCCATGCGGCCATGGGGCGGCTGCTGCGCCGTGGGGCGGTGTTCAGCGCGGTCTTCGCCGCGAGCGACGTCGTGGCGCTCGGGGTGATCGGAGCAGCCCGGGCCCATCGGGTCCGCGTCCCCGAACAGCTCGCCATCGTTGGCTTCGACGATATCCCGCTCGCGGCGCATTTCGACCCACCGCTCACCACCGTCCATCTTCCCGCCTATGAGCTCGGCAGCAGTGTCGGCCGGGCGCTGATCGATCGGATCGCTGGCCGGCCGGTGCCCCCGCGGTCCGTTCTCGAGACCCAGCTGGTCGTGCGTGGCTCGGCGCCGGGCCCGCACGGTGGGGAGGCCGGCGGGAATCCGCCGGCGTAGCTGAGTCCGGGTGCTGCCGGTGCGGTCTGCGATCGGGTCGGCAGGGATCCCGGAGATGAAAGGAGCACGGACATGACCTATGGAGCATCGCGCGGGATCCGGATCGGAGCGCTGGCCGCCGTCGTTGCGCTGGTCGCGGCGGCGTGCGGCGCGGCGGCGTCCCCGGCTCCGCCCGCATCGGCAGCGAGCCCGGCACCCTCCGCAGCCGCATCGGCAGCGCCGAGCAGCGCGCCGGCCAGCCCTGGCGCCAGTGCCGGGGCTTCGACGGGCGCCACGATCAACGCCGCGGCCATCGCCGCGGCCCAGCAGTATGCCGCCACCCTCGGGCACATCGGCGGGTCGGTCAGCGTCCTCGCCGTATGGGGCGGCTCCGAGCAGCAGCAGTTCCTCAGCATGGTCAAGCCGTTCGAGGACGCAACCGGGATCACGGTCAACTACACCGGCACCCGTGACGAGCCCGCGGTCCTCACGACCGGCATCGCCTCGGGCCAGCTGCCCGACATCGCGGGCCTTCCCGGGCCTGCCCAGATGGTCCAGTACGCCAACGCGGGCAAACTGATCGACCTATCCGGCGTGCTCGACCTCAATGCGTACCGGTCGCAGACGCCGGCCTCGCTGGTGCAGCTGGGCACGGTCAATGGCAAGCTCGTCGGCGTCTTCCTCGACGTCTCGGCCAAGGGACAGATCTGGTACGACCCGAAGGTCGTGGGCGACCTGGCGGGCAGCCCGCCCAAGACCTGGAGCGACTTCCAGACGCTGATCGCGCAGGACAAGGGCAAAGCCCAAGCGCCCTGGTGCTTCAGCGTCGAGTCCGGCGCGGCGTCTGGCTGGCCCGCCACCGACGTCGTCGAATCGTTCGTGCTGCACACCGACGGGCCCACCTACTACAACAACTGGTGGCAGGGCAAGGTCAAGTGGACGGACTCGGGGATGAAGCAGGCCTGGCAGGATCTCGGCCAGATGGTCGCCCAGAGCTACGGCGGCTCCAACCGTGTCCTGACCACGAACTTTGCGAACGCGGGCGATCCGCTCTTCACGACGCCGCCCGGCTGCCTCTTCCTGCACCAGGCGAGCTTCATCACCGGGCTGGGTCAGTTCGCCCACGAGCAGAAGCTCGTCGACTACAACTTCTTCCCCTTCCCGGCGATCAACCCGCAGTACGCCGGGGCTGTCGAAGGGGCCGGCGACCTGTTCGGCATGTTCCACAACACGCCGCAGGCGGCCGCCCTCATGAAGTACCTGGTCAGCGCGCAGGCGCAGACGCTCTTCGTCGGCGGCGGCGAGTTCTTGTCGGCCAACAAAGGCGTGGCCAACTACCCGAACCAGATGAATCAGCGCCTGGGGCAGATTCTGTCTGGCGCCACCTCATTCGTCTTCGATGCGTCGGACCAGATGCCGACGCCGATGCAGACGGCGTTCTACCAGGGGCTGTTGAAGTATATCCAGTACCCGAGCCAGCTCGACTCGATCCTGCAGAACCTCGACTCCGTGCAGTCGAGCGCGTACACCACGCACTAGTCGAGCGTTGACCACGCGTGGGCGGGGCCGCACTCGCGGCGCCGCCCACGCCACTACCCATCCGGAGGCAGACCGATGGATCCCCGGCTGATCACGGCGATCATCGTCGTGGTCGGCGTCCCTGCGGTGCTGGTCGGATACATCGTGGCCACCGAGCAGCTCCTTCGGATCTTCCCGGAACGCGTGCAGCCACGGATCCGACCGTGGCTCTGGCTGGCCCCCGCCCTCGCGTTTCTGTTCGTCTATCTCATCTACCCGACCATCGGGACCGCGGTCCGCAGCCTGCAGGACCAGCTGGGCACGCGTTTCGTTGGGCTCGCCAACTACGCCTGGTTCTTCTCCGACAACAGCACGCTGCACGCGCTGAAAAACAACGTGATCTGGGTGGTCCTGCTGACAGCGCTGACCGTGGGCCTTGGGCTGGTCATCGCGGTCCTCGTCGATCGCGTCCGCTACGAGCCGGTTGCCAAGTCCGTCATCTTCCTGCCACTCGCGATCAGCGCCACGGCGGCCAGCGTCATCTGGCTCTTCATGTTC
>JAKAMV010000837.1 GCA_021812735.1 Chloroflexota bacterium
TCCTCCTTGGCGTCTCGGTGCTGCTGCTCTTCGTGACGACGGTCGTGTTCAAGCGCGCCGAGACCACGTTCGCCAAGGTCCTCTGATGCTCACCCCGAACCAGCTCGCCAACACCCACCACGCGATCGACGTCCATGACCTGGGCGTCCAGTACAACCTTCGGCTGACCCGCAAGAACACCCTGCGGACGACCTTCCAGAACCTGTTCAAGCGCGAAGGCGGCGGCAAGTTCTGGGCCTTGCGCAACGTGAGCTTCCGCATGGTGCCCGGGGAGTCGCTCGCGGTCATCGGCCCCAACGGGGCGGGCAAGAGCACGCTGCTCCAGGTTCTGGCCGGGATCATCTACCCGACGGAGGGGGTGATCGACGTCCGGGGCCAGATCTCGAGCCTGCTCCAGTTGGGCGCGGGCTTCGACCAGGAGCTGACCGGGCGCGACAACATCATGCTGGCCGGCGCCTTCCTGGGGATCCCCCACAAGACGATGACGGAGCTTGAACAGCCCATCATCGACTTCGCCGACATCGGCGACTTCATCGACGCGCCGATCAAGACCTACTCGTCCGGCATGCGCGCCCGCCTCGGCTTCGCGATCGCCACGTCGATCAACCCCGACGTGCTGCTGCTTGACGAGGTCCTGGCCACCGGTGACCAGGTGTTCCGTGAGAAGTCGCGCCAGCGCGTGCTCGAGATCGCCTCCAACGCCAAGGCGGTGGTGCTCGTGACCCACGACATGCACTGGGTGACCGAGTTCTGCAACCGGGCGATGCTGCTCGAGAAGGGCCGCGTCGTGATGGAGGGCACACCGTCAGAGGTGGTGGGGGTCCACGTGGAGCATTCCGCGCGCGCCAAGGTGGAGCGCGAGGAGGAGCTCAAAGCCATTGCCGCAAAGGCTGCCGCAGCGGCCCGGGCGAAGGCGGGGCGCTAGGCCTCTCACCGGCCCAGCCAGAGACCGTTGTCGCCCGGGTAGCGGGATCGCCCTCCGACCCAACCCGCGGTGCTTGGCTTCACGCTTAGCCTGCCTTGGCGGCGTCGGCTGCATCCAATCGGTCCGCCAGCCAGCGCATCCCGCCCGGCGCCAGCCGCGCGCCCGCATCGATTGCCGTGCGTGCCGCGACCACGTCCACGGGGTCGAGTGCCACGAGCCACGGCTGATCTCCCGCGGCAACCCGCTGGCGCCACGCCTCGAGCACCAGCCGCTGCGACTCGGCGATTCGGCGCTCCTCGCGCTGGGCGAGGAGGCGGCGGCGCGCCAGCCCGGCGCGCGGGCGGAGCAGGAACCGCAGCCCGCGGGCCACGCCGCCCGGGATGCCCGACAGTGTGGGGCCAGACAGGCGGGCCATCTCGCTGCGGTACCACGCGTCAGGGTCGACCTCCACGAGGGCGTCCGTCCAGCCTTGCGAGGAGGCGCGGTCCTTGCCCGCCACGGTGACGATCGTGATCCCCGCGCGGCCCGGCCACGGGAAGGACGCCAGCCGCCGATCGAGGAGCGTCCGCTGGAGGCCCACGACCAGGGCCGCGTCCCCGTGCGGCGACATCGGGTTCGGCGTCGCGAGGTCCGGTGATGCGGGTTCTGGCGACGCCGGGCTCGCCGGAGCCGGGGCAGCGGCGAGCAGCTCCCGGTACAGGCGCTCATAGGCGCCGGCGACGACGGGCGCGCCAAAGCGGGCCGCGATGGACTCGTGCATCGCCCGCGAGTCAAAGGACGAACGCCGGGCGAGCACGTCGGCCACCGCCGCCGCGAGCGCCGCCGGCTCGTGGCCTATCGCGATCGTCCCCAGCGCGCCGTCCTGCCCGACGATGTCCTCGACGCCACCCGACGGGGTCGCCGCAACGGGCAGCCCTGACGCGACCGCCTCGGCGGCGACGATCCCGAAGGTCTCGGCCGGGCTCGGATGCACGAAAGCGGCGGCACGCGCCATCGCCAGGGCAACCCCCGCTCGGTCCGCCGGCCCCTCGAACGCCACGCGCGCCGCGATGCCGAGCTCGGCCGCGAGGGCCATCCATTCGCCCTCCACCTGCGGGGTCGGCGACCGGCCGATCAGGCGAAGGCGCAGGGCGGGATCGTCCTGGGCCAGCATGGCGAAGGCGCGCAGCAGGACATCGGCGCCCTTCTTCGTGCTGCGCTCCCCCACCCAGAGCAGGTCCTTGGGATCGCGGTCCGCCGCGGGCGACACCGGGAACGCCGTCGTGTCCACGACGTTGCCGATGAGCCCGATCCGGGCTTCGTCCACGGCCAGGGCTGCGGCCAGTCGAGCCCGGCTGGCCGGGCTGATCGAGACGAGGCGGCGGGGGTCATCGAGCAGTGTCCGGTACGCAGCGGCGAGGCTGGGATCCTCGGCGATGGAGCGCACGGCGTTCGAGGCGTGCTCCGTCACGACCAGCGGGACGCCGAGCCGGTCCGCGACCGCCGCGGCGACGAGACCGTCCGGGGCGCCGGTATGCGCGTGCACGAGGTCGAAGCGCGGGCCTCGCGCCATCCCCAGGACCAGCGGCTCGAGGAGGGCCGCGTGCGCCGCCACGACGTCGCGCCATCCGTCGCTCGCCGCGTCGTCGACCACCGGCAGCCGGGCGACGGGGACGCCAGCGCCCCAATCGACCGGCGTGCTGAGCACCGCTCCGCGCTCCACGGCCGCGGTCCACGCCGCGACGGCGCGCTCGACGTTGCCCGCCGCCAGCCGACCCGCGTGCACCACGGCGGCCTCCCACGACGCCACGACGCTGTCGACACCCAGCCCGCCGAGCGCCCGGACTAGGTCGGCCACGAACACGCCCCGGAATCGCGCGTCATGTGACGGGTACCAGCGCGCGACCGTCAGCACCCGCAGCGGGGCCACGCTACGCCCCCAGCCGCCGCAGCTCGCCGAGATACGGCTCCACGGCGAGCTCCCAGCAGTAACGCTCGCGCGTCACGCGAAGGCACCGCTCGCGCATCGCTTCGCGGGTCTCGGCGGGCGCCTCGAGCACCTCCCGCAGAGCGCGCGCGAGGTCGGTCGCGCTGGCGGGATCGGCCACAGCTCCCATGCCCTCCGCCTCGGTGATGGAGCGCATCACGGCAAGATCGCGCCCCACCACGACCGGCGTCCCGGCGGTGATCGACTCCCAGAACTTGTTCGGCGTGGACAGCCGCTGGTTGAGCGAGTTCGCGGGCACCGCGATGACCGAGACGTCAGCGGACGCGGTCCACGCCGGCACCTCGTCGGGATGGACGGGCGGCAGCGTGTAGTGGTGGCCGGCGAACCGGGGGTCGCTGTCGCGGTCGCGCAGCTGGCCCTCCCAGGCGCCGAAGCCCAGCAACACCAGGGCCGTGTCCTCGAGCTGCAGCACCGCCTCGGCCGCCACCTCGAGACCGCGTTCGCGCCCGAGGCGGCCCAGGAACAGCACGACGCGCCGCCCGGGCGGGATGCCCGTAGCCTGCCGGACGAGGTCCGGGCGCACGGCAGGCGGCGACCAGCGCGGCTGGCAGTTGAGCAGGACGGTCGGACGCCGGGCGAGGCGCCACGCCTGGGCGAGGTGCTCGGCGATGGGCTCGTTGACGGTCACGACCAGGTCGGCGCGCCGCACCCACCGGCGCTCGCGCCATTTCCAGAGGGCCAGCATCGGACCGGGGACGCGAGCCACGTTGTTGGACTCGAGGATCACGTCGATGATGTCGTACACCACGCAGCCGGCCCGGCCCTTCCGGCGCGCCTCGGCCGCGAGCCGCAGCGCGACCGGGATCGTGAGGATTCCGAAGGCGTGGTACAGGTCGGCCGGCGGCAGCTCGGCGTCGAGCGCGGCCCACCAGGCCCGGACGTGGACCGGCCACGCGAGCAGCTTGACGGCGGCATCAGCCCAGCGCGCGAGGCGGCCCCGCAGCCCGCCGCGCAACGGCTTCGACGCATCCGTCTGCCAGCGCACCCACCTGCCGCGCGGCCGGTATCGTCGGACACGGACTCCCGCGTCGTCCTCGTCGGCCGGATGGCGCCCGTCGTCCAC
>JAKAMV010000838.1 GCA_021812735.1 Chloroflexota bacterium
TGCGGCGGCTCGACGTGGAGGAGCACGCCGCACGCGAGATCGTTGATCGTGAGCCGCTCTCAGCGGCGGAGGTTGTCGGCTACCTACGGGACCTGCCGCGCCTCTGGGCGGACGGGCGACCGGAGCAGCGACGCCAGCTGGCGGAGGCGCTCTTCGCACGCGTCCGCGCGCTTGGCGTTGCACGGATCGAGATCGAACCTACCGAGGCCGCGGCCGCCCACGGCATCGCGGACGCCTTCGGGGCAGATGAGGTGGTTATGGTCGGGGCGAGAGGAGTCATACCACCGCGACCGACCTGAATGTCCCGGCCCTGCCGCTCAGCATGGCGCTCACCGGGACCGAGCCATGGTCGCGAAGGTCGGTCGCCTGACGCCGACAGCAGCGCGATGCGCTGGCGTTGGACGGCGGCGGCGGAGTGACCCTCGCGCTGATCCAGCGGATCGTCGTGCCGTGTCGGATGGATGGGGTCGCCAGGCGCGAGCCCAGCCGAGGCGTTCGTAGCGCCGCCCGACGCGGTTCCGGGCGCACGAGAAAACCCTCCAGGTGGGGGTGGTCGGGCTGAGCCGCCGCTGGCACCGGCTACCTATTCGTAGTGCGTCCACATGCGGAGGACCTTGACCGTCCTGGTGTCCTCGAGGACCTGATAGACCAGGCGATGTTGAATGCTGATGCGCCTGGAGCATGCTCCGGACAGGTCACCGACGAGCTTCTCGAACGGGGGAGGCGTCTGATACGGGTTCTCCTCGAGGAGCGCGAGGAGGGCCTGCGCCTTGGTCTTCAGGCCGGCTGCGGCCAGCTTCTCGGCGTCCTTCTGGGCCTGCTTCGTGTAGACGAGCCTCCAGCTCACCAGCGGAGCTCGCCCTCGAGCTCCTCGGCAGGCGTCTTCATGCCCTCGATGATGGACTCGCGCATCCCCGGGATCGACACCAGGTACAGGGTCTCCTGAACGGCGCGCCAGTCGTCTTCGCCAACGAGCACGGCATTGCCGCGCTTGCCGGTGATCTGGACCGGCTCATGCGAGTCGGACACGTCGTCAAGCAGCTTGTAGAGCTGCTTGCGCGCTTCCGTTGCGGTCACGGTGGTCATGAAGGAGTCCTCGAACGTACGTCTTAGCGTACGCGCTGGCGGGGCGGCCAGTCAAGCCGCCATCGCCGTCACGTGAACGAGTAGAGCAGCGCGAGACAGGCAGGCGGCCGGATGTCACGTAGACGCGACTGCGCCTCGTCGGGGTGGCAATGCCCTGCTCGAAATGGTCGGGGCGAGAGGAGTCGGACGCGTCGAACTCAGGTCATGCAGCCCTTGGTTGAGCGGTCTGGTGGGCCGTTGATCCCAGGCTCTCAACCTTGCATCGACACACAGGCAAGACGACTCTCAAGGGAGTCTCTAGCGTCCACCACGCCCGTGTTCGCTCGTGGCCCCTCTGGGAAGCCACCCCGTGGCGACGCTCGTGTCTACGGGTCGCGGCCGCCAAGCGTTGGACGCCGGACAGAGAACGACGGGCGCAGGTCAGGGTCCCGCGCCCGTCGATCTCGTGCGGTGGGGGATCAGGGTCCCCCGGATGACTACCTGTCGACGCTATCCAGGAGACGTTCCCGGAGCAGCGTGAGCGAGATCAGCGCCAGCGATACGGCACCGAGTGAACCGTACTGGGTTCGATGGAGGCTCCATCGCTTGAAGGAAGATGGAGTCCATGAGCGAACCCAGTACGGTCAAGACATACGTCAGGTCCGACACCCAGAGCCGGTTCGGGGCGGACGCGCTGAACGCGCGGTGGACCAGGTCGGCCGGGCGCTCTGCCACCACACGTACCGGCACCGTCGTGCGCGCCCGCTTCTCGCGCACCACGCCGCGCAGCCCGAGCCCGCGCATGAGCCTGCCGACCCGGTCGCGCCCGACCGCTTCACCCTGGCGGCGCAGCTGGCGCCAGAGCTTGCGGACGCCATAGACGCCGAAGTGCGCAGCGTGGACGTCGGCGATCGTCGATGAGAGGACCGCGTCGCGGAGTCTGCGCGCGGACGGCAGACGGGTCTTCGCGGCGTAGTAGCTCGACGGGGCGATCGCCAGCGTGCGGCAGATCGGCTCGACCCCGAACGAGCGACGGTGCTCGTCGATGAACGGGGTCACTTCTGCGAGCGGCGGTCGAGCTCCGCCCCGAAGAAACTGGCGGCCGCCTTCAGGATCTCGTTGGCCCGCCGCAGCTCACGGTTCTCGCGCTCGAGGGCCTTCAGGCGCTCGCGCTCCTCGCTGGTGAGCCCGGGCCGGCGGCCCCGGTCGACCTCCGCCTGGTGGACCCAGGCGCGCAGCGACTCGACGCCGATGCCGAGCTGGCGGGCCACTCTTGTGACCACCCCCGGGGACTCACCCGTCTCGGCGATGGTCTCC
Organism: Chloroflexota bacterium; assembly: GCA_021812735.1. The sequence continues at coordinate 2,383 of JAKAMV010000838.1, forward strand.
TGCACCAGGCGGACGGCGCGCTCCTTCAGCTCAGCTGGGTAACGCTTCTGGGACGGGTGCGGACTCTTGGGTTCGCTCATGGACTCCATCTTCCTTCAAGCGATGGAGCCTCCATCGAACCCAGTACGGTTCAGTCCGGCTCGACCAGGTGTGCTCGCGCGAGGCGCTCTGTTCGCCCCGGTGAACGCCGAGCGGCTGCTCGCAGAGATCGCACGGGTCGGCAAAGCCATGCCCGATGTAGGCACGGGCGAGGCCGGGAATGTAGGCGTGCCCCGTCTTCTTGCCGTTGCCGTAGCAGCGGTATCTCTGCCGGCCCTGCGCGGTCTTGCGCTTGTAGCGCCCGTTGCGAACGCAGTGCGCGCCCGGATGGTCCGGGCATTGCGGCACGGGTTCGAGCGGCGCGAGGACCTTGGGTTGCCCGGTGTCGTCGAGGAGGACCGAGAAGGTGTGGGCCTTTCCGGTGTTTGGACGGCAGCGATAGCGGCGGTAGGTCCGGGTGCCGCTCTTGTAGGTCCCAAAGCCCCAGGGACGCGACTTCCAGTGCCGCCAGTCGGGGTACTTGATCTCCGGAACCGTCCTGATGAAGCCCATAGGCGGACAGTGCCACGGAGCCGTGCCACCTTGTATGGCACACTCGGGGACCCCCGCCTCAACAGGTCATCTCACCGTGCTGCCGCACCAGCGCGGCGACGCCGGGATCGATCGGCGGGCGACCAGGACGCCGCCTGGGATACGTCCAGCGCCGGGCGATGAGCCGACGGTGCCAGCGCAACAGGGTCCCGGGCGTGACGAAGAAGTCCGACCAGCGCCGCCGCGGCAGCAAGCTCGCAGCCGCGGCAAGGAAGACCCGGTCGGCATCGGCCAATTCGGGTCGGGCAACCTGGCGACGGAGGATCGCCAGCTCATGGCGCAGCACGACGATCTCGATGTCCTTGGAGCGCCCCGACCGGAACCGCAGTGCCGCCAACTCGAGGATGTGCCGGGTCAGGATATACAGCAGCGACGGGAGCACGCGGTCCAAGCCTCCGGTACTGTCGATCAGGGTGCCACCGTGACGGCGTCGGCCCTGCGTCGCTCGTTGTACTGCTCGGCCACGGTCGGCGTCACCTGCCGATCGCCGCACGCCCACTCGTCGCCGGCCTCACGACCGGATAATGGCACCGGCTCGTCACTGTATGAAGGCGAGCGCGCCGATAATGACGGCGCTCACTGGTGACGCGAGATCACCACTGGCGCAGCATTGGGGGCCTGAACGAAGGCGACCCTCCGGGAGGGTCAGTGGTGGAGACATGGTCCACCGGTGTCGATCCTATGGCCCTGCCCGCTCGCTGTCGACGCCTACGTGCTCACTGAAGTGGCCTGATGCTCCAGGCGCCGTCGGAGTTGACCTCGAGAACAATGGTGCCGTCAGGCAGCACGTGTTGGCCGCTGTACTTGCCCACCGCATTCACCAGGAGATCGCTGCCCCCACTGAGCGAGAAATCCCGCACCAGGAACGGACCAGTCCCTGCGTTGGTGATCGCCACAGTCCGCAGCCCCGACGAGGGAGTGGCGAGGACGCGAACATCGTCACCACAGATCGGA